>JAYVOV010000423.1:0-20305 GCA_043757735.1 Burkholderiaceae bacterium | reverse complement strand
TCTGCTGGCGGCGCAACACGGGCGGTATCGCGTTCTTCGCGGCCATCGTCACCTTTTCGATGATCATCTGGGCTCGCGTATCGGTTGTCTTGTTCGCGCTGTTTTCAACGACCGATTTCCCTGATCTGAAGGGTGTTGTGCTCCAGATAGTCACCTTGTCGAACGTCGAATTCATCCTGGTGTGGGGTGGTGTCGGGCTCGCATTCGCCATGCTGGTGTTTGCGCTCTCAGTGGTGTCGGTGCCGCTGATGCTCGATCGACAGACAGACACGATGATGGCAATCTTTTCGAGTGTCCGAGCCCTGCTTGCCAACCCTGCTGCGATGGTCTTGTGGGCCCTGCTGATTGTGCTGCTGATCGGTGGCAGTCTGCTGATTTCGTTCGCGCTGCTGATCGTTACCGCACCGCTGGTGGGTCACGCAACCTGGCACGCCTATCAGGATTTGATCGGAAGTCGGTGTACTGTTGAAAATACCTGCGCTCTCTGAGCACGATCGGCTTTGATGCCTGTGAAAACCATACTCATCGCGGGTGCGACCGGCGTTGTCGGTCACGCCGCTCTCGAACACTTCGCCGCGCTGCCCGACTGGGCGGTGATCGCCGTCTCACGGCGCCCGCCGCGGCTGCCCAAAGATTTCAAGGGCCAATATCTGCCGCTGGATCTGCTCGATCGACAGGCGTGTGCCCGCGTGATCGCCGATTTTCCCGGCATCACTCATCTCGCCTACGCGGCGCTCTTCGAGAAACCTGGACTGGTCAAAGGCTGGCGCGAGCCCGACCAGATGCAGATCAACCTGAGCATGCTGCGCCATCTGGTTGATCCGTTGCTCGCACCTGGGCGCGCGCTCGCTCACGTCAGCCTGCTTCAGGGCACCAAGGCTTATGGCGTCCATCTGCATCCGATTGCGGTGCCGGCGCGCGAAGACCAGGGGCGCGATCCGCACGAAAATTTCTACTGGCTCCAGGAAGATTACCTGCGTGAGCAGGCCGCCCGCGTGGGGTTCGGATTCACCATCTTTCGCCCGCAGCTCATCTTCGGCGATGCGCTGGGCGTGGCGATGAATCTGGTGCCGGTGATCGGGGCCTACGCCGCAATCCGCCAGGCACAGGGGCTGCCTTTCAGTTATCCAGGCGGGCCGTCGAACATTCTCGAGGCCACCGATGCAAGGCTGCTGGCGCGGGCGCTGGCCTGGGCAGCGCAGTCATCTGCCGCTCGCAATCAGACCTTCAACATCACCAACGGCGATGTGTTCGTCTGGCGCAATGTCTGGCCGGCGCTGGCCGATGCCCTTGGCGTGCGGCTCGGTCCGGATGAGCCGTGTTCACTCGCGCACTGGTTGCCCGCCCAGGCGCCGCTCTGGTTTGATGTGGTGACCCGTCACGGTCTTGGTGCGCCGGCTCTCGACGACCTTCTCGGTCAGTCGCATCACTATGCAGATTTCTGCTTCGGGTTCCGCGCACGTGAAGCGCCGCCGCCGGTGATCGTGAGCACAATCAAATTGCGACAGGCGGGTTTTGCCGACTGCATCGATACCGAACAGATGTTTCGCGACTGGTTCGACGTCCTTCGCGGGCAGCGGATGCTGCCGCCGCGTGGTCCAATAGGTTCCTGATCCGCCTGGGCATGGTTAGAGCTATGCCGCGTTGATGCATCTGAATCCGAAGCTCCTCCAAACCTTGCATGAGTTCAAAAATGAAGTGTCTGTCACGCAGTCTGTTCGCGATCCTGATGCTGGCTGGCGCCACCCCTGCGCTCGGGCAGTTTCCAACCAAGACCATCACCATCATCGTGCCAGCGGCGCCGGGCGGTGTTCTCGACCAGGCAAGCCGGCTGGTCGCCAGCGAACTCACCAAGCTGGTCCATCAGTCGGTGGTGGTCGACAACAAGCCAGGCGCCAGCCAGATCATTGGTATGCAGGCGCTGGTGCGTGCTGACCCAGACGGGCATACCCTGGTCATGGGCAGCCTCGGTCCGAACGCGGCCCATTACAGCATCTACCCGAAGCTGCCTTATGCGCCCACTGACTTCGCCCCGATCGCTCAGGTCGTGTCGATGCCCAACGTCATCCTGATCAATCCCGCGGTCAAGGCCGATACCCTGGCCGAATTCGTCGCCTTGGCCAAGGCAAAGCCCGGATTTTTGGTGCTGGGTTCGTCGGGCACCGCGACTTCCGGTCATCTCTCGGCCGAAATGCTCGAGATGCGCGCCGGTATCGACCTGATTCACGTCCCGTACAAGGGCTCGACGCCGGCACTGACTGACCTGATCGGCGGACAGGTTCAGATCATGGTCGACAACCTCGTCACCGCTTTGCCGCAGGTGAAGGCCGGCAAGGTGAAGGCACTCGCTGTGACCAGTGCGCAGCGGGTAGCCGAATTGCCCAACGTCCCATCGGTATCGGAGTCGGGCTATCCAGGCTTCGAGGTGGTGGTCTGGGTGGGATTGCTCGCGCCCGCGAAGACCCCCCCGGCCGTGATCGAGATGCTGCATGCGGAAATCAGCAAAGTGCTGGCCATGCCGCACGTGAAAAAACGGATAGCGGAAATGGGCGGCTGGACAATCCCGATGAGCCCGGCGCAGTTCGGTCAGTTCATTCGCAGCGAGACCGAAAAATGGGCGGTTGTGATCAAGCAGGCCGGCATCAAACCGGAGTGAGCCGGCGGTTCAGTCGCCATTGCTTCAGCGGGCTGCCGCCATCGCCTCAGCGGGCAGCCGTGACGGCGCCGCAGATCCGAAAAACGTTGCGGCTGTCTTCAGGACGCGAGCCTTCCCAGAGAATTGCCTGGCCGTGGCACCGGTAGGGCGAATCCTTGGGGTCGAGCGCAACATGCACTCGATGCTGTTCGATGAGCAAAGGGCAAGCAGAGACCGCCAGCGGGTCGATCTCTATGCGCCGCGTCTGCAAAGCGGCGTAGTAGTGGAGCAGACCCCTTTCAGTTTCTCCCAGACCGTGGCTGGCAACACACCCGACAGCCGGCGGGATCTGCCGACCCAGCTGAGTCAGAATTTCCTTGAAGCTGGTGGTGTCGTCGGCGGGCTTCAGGAACAGCGCCATGGCGGTGCACCAGACCACCGTCGAGCCGCAGACCCAGGCGGCGAGCGGCGAGGCCAGTGGTTGGCTGCGGTTCTGCAGCATCAGACAGAAAGCGGCTGCGAGTGACATTGCCGAAAGCGCCGGTGACACGTCAGCAAAATTGCCCCAGCGCGAGGCCGGCATGAACAGATGGATGGCCAGCTTCGCCACAACAAGCAGGATCGCGATGCCCAGAAGGCTTGCCAGGGCAAGCAATGCATACCGGCGTCCGGCCCCGAATCCGCCGCGCGGTCGCCAGGCAGCCGCGAGCAGCGCGATCGGCACCAGCACCGGCATCAGATAGTTGATCCGCGCGGTCGCAGACAACGCCACCACGGCAACCCAGCAGCTGGCAAAGAGCGCTGTCGAGTAAAGCCCGGTACGCTCAGGATGCCGGCGCCGCTCGAACAGGGCAAGCACGGCAAAGGGCCACGCCGGTAAAAAATAAAGTATTTCAGAGCCAAACAGCATGACGGGACTGTTGGAGGGGCCGAGCCTGTTCTGGCCCAGAAAGCGTTCGACGTTGTTCGCCCAGAACCAGGTGTCGAACAGTTCGGGCGAGTGCATCCAGAGCGCGATCGGCCAGGCTGCCGCAAGGGGCAGACCGAGCAGCAGCGATCGGCCCAATTGGAACCAGACCCAACGCGTGCGCAGGTCGGCGCGCAGCAGTAAAAGCACGAGCACCGTGAAGGCCAGTACGGCCGGCATGAGCATGCCCTTGGAGAGCAATCCCACGGCCCCGGCAAGGCCAAGCATTATTCCTGAGCCGTCTCGCCGCAGTTCGAGCCGAACGAGTCCGTTCACTCCCAGTGCCGCTGCCAGCACGAGGCCCAGGTCGGCGGTCAGGTAGCGGCTGGCGACAAACCAGGCGGGGCAGGCGGCGAGCCATAACCAGGCGCTTGCCCGGTGCTCGCGTCCAAGACTTAAATGGGCGCTGGCGCCGAGCAAGCCGAAGGTGGCCAGGGCAATCAGCGCATTCGCGATCCGCGCCCCGGCGTGCAGCGGCAGAAGGGGCTCGAACAGCCAGCCGGTGAGCGCCGCGAGCCAGTAGACCAGCGGCGGCTTTTCCAGGAAGGGTTCGCCCGCCAGGGTGGGCACCAGCAGCGAGCCGTCACGAATCATGCTCAGGACGATGCCGAAACTGTAGCCCTCGTCGGCCTTCCAGGGTTCGCGTGAAAACAGCCCCGCGAACAGCCAGACGCAGGCGACGACTGCCCAGGCCAGCATCGGTGCGTTGGCGAGTGCTCCTGGCAAAAAATTGCCCTGCAGGTGATGCTTGGCTGACATCTGAGTGGACGACCGGAAACAGGAAAAGATGCGCCCGGCGGGTCGCTCGACTGCACGGTGACTGGCATTGTAATGAAACGTAAAGATCGGTGAGTCCACTGGACAACGCTTTGTTGCAGCATCGATCCGGAAGGCGATACTGCAACAGGCAGCGCGAACGGGTTCGCAGCGAGAATGAGTGCCGCCTGGCATTTCATGGAAAGCAGACTTATGCCGATGGATTCGACGATGGTTGGAATGCAGTCCGCGACGCTGACCCACGTTGTCGATGCGCGCTGGCTGATGGCTTACGGCGCGGGGCTCGGCGATCTCAACCCGCGCTGCATGGATACCGCCGCGCAGCGCGTGACGGCGCATCCGCTGTTCCCGGTGTGCCTGGAATGGCCGGTCATTCTGGCCACACGCGAGTTGCGAGGCCATGAGTCGACCACGGCTGCCGAACGGGCACGGGGTGTGCATGCCGCTCACGATCTGCATCTCTATCGGCCCATTCGGGCTGGCGAGCGGCTGAGCACGCAGGCGACCGTCATAGGGCTCGCCGCCATCAAGCCAGGGGCGGCGCAGACTTTGCGCCTCGATACCCGCGACGAGCAGGGCGAGTTGATCTGCCGTACCTATCACCTTGGCATCAGTCGTGGGGTCGAAGTGACCGGCGAGCCCCTCAGTCTGGAGCAGGCGCCCGCGATCCCGCAGCCAGGTTCGTCGGCGACCCTGCTCGGCACGCGCCAGGATATTTCAGTAGCGGCCGGCGCCGCTCATGTCTACACCGAGTGCGCGCGCATCTGGAATCCGATTCACACCGATCGCGCGGTGGCGCTGGCGGCCGGATTGCCGGACATCATTTTGCATGGCACGGCGACGCTGGCCCTGGCGCTGACACGCCTGGTCGATACCTATCTGGCGGGAGATCCGACGCGCGTTACACGCGTCGGAGGCCGATTCACGGCGATGGTGCTGATGCCGTCAACGTTGACCCTGGAAGTTCATTCGCACGACGAATCGACGCTCTTTTTCACCGTCTATACACAGAACGGCGAGGCAGCGTTCAGCCAGGGGTTTCTGTGTTTCGGTGCTGCGCGCAATTGAGCGCTTCCTGGTCGACGCAGGTACGCCGCCACCAAGGAATGTCGAGGCTGCGGTATCAGCCCAGATGTTTGCCGAAGAACGCAAAACTGCGATCCCAGGCTATCTGCGCCCAGGCCGCGTCGTACTGAGTCATTGGCAGGCGTTTGGGACCCAATGCGGTCTCGTTGGCGAAGCCGTGCTGGGCGAGATAGCGGTGGCCGGTATACGCCACATTGGCCGCGCGCAGCTTCTCTTCAAGCGGATCGACCCCGGCGATCGCAAAGGCGGCGTCCTGTTCCGCCCAATGTGCCATCAGCGGACCTTTGATTTTCGAGGCATCGACGAATTCCAGCGGCGGGTAGCCGTACCAGACAACGCCCGCGTCGGCTTCCGGCGCCATCGTCATCGCCAGCACCGTCAGCGCGCCACCCATGCAATAGCCGGTCACGCCGACTTTGCCGCCGTGGCTTGTTTTCAGATACTGCACTGCGCCGCGAATATCTTGCGATGCCGCGACGCCGAAATCGAGGCTTGACATCAGGTGATGCGCCTCTTCGGCCTCGACGGTCGATTTTCCGCGATACAGGTCAGGCACCAGAGCGTTGTAGCCGGCGTGGGCAAGGCGATCAGCCACGCCGCGGATCTGATCGTTCAAACCCCACCACTCCTGAATCACCACGACTGAACCGCGTGCATTGGGCGATTGCGCGAGATAGCCCTGAACGGTCTGCCGATCTGGACGGGTGCAGGTGATCGTGGATCCCATGGTCGTACTCCTGGAGTCGGTGGTGTTGAAGTGGAACCGAAGTAGAGAGCAATTGATCGACTATCGTCAAGCACGCGCAGGCAGAATCCCGCGCCGAGCCTGCCGCTCAGGTCCCGCGATCTGAATGCCGGCGCTTTCGAATATGCGACACACCGACGAGCAGTGCCAGACCACCCGCGAACAGGATCATCGATTCGGGCTCCGGTACCGAATGGCTGGTTTTAAGGGTTGTGCCGCCGCTGCTGCCGCCGCCGGTGCCGGTGCCGGTAGCGCCGGCGTTGTTTGCGGATCCGCTATTGCGCGTATTTCCGCCGTTGGCTTCGTTGCGATCGAAACGTTCGTTGAGCACGTCGCGATTGTTGGGCACGTCGCGATCGTTGCGGTTGATCGTGTCGCCAAGCACGGTCACGTTGCCGCAAACATCAGGGACCATCACCGCGTGCAGTTTGCCGTCGGCGTCGGTGGCCTCGTACAGCTTGGCCTTCTCGACGTGCCCGCGCGCAAAGTTGACATTAGTGCTGAAGCACATGGTGCTTCCAAACGCCATGTCGAAAGAATTGCCGTCGAAACGGCGTCGTTTACTGACCGAAGTGATGCCGTCACGCGTGATCTCCACCTCGTCGCTGACCAGTTTCATCTCGATCATGGCCTCGAACTTGCGGACCGCCGACTCGGGAACCTTGGCAGCGATCAACGCCTGTGCAACGGTTCCTTTGTAGGGATCGCGCCCGGGAACGCCCCAGGCGCAGCCGCGTCGCAGTGTTAGCGGGGAGTGGTTGGCGACTTTGCGGACATCGTCTTCCGCGAGCACTTCGCCGTCATAACTTTCGCCAATCGCCAGCGGCGGCGGCAGTGGCGCGGCAGCCGCTAACTTGCTGGCGGCGATGATTCGTGCGTACTGCTGGTCGCGCTCATGGGCGTGTTTCAGGTAGACCCGCGCAGCCTGCACAGCAGCGACCGTCAGCACAATGCCAACAACGCCCAAGAGGGCTCGCGAGCGCCATCCGGGCCAAGCCGAACCCATCCCGCCCTGCATTCGGGTCGGTACATCGACCAAGAAAGTGCCTTCCCAGTCGCAGGTTGGCGAGACGCACTGGAATCGGCGTACAGCAGCCTGGCCCTTGAGTTTGATGTCTGCGGAAGTGCGATGTTTGCGGGCCAGCCGTCCGCCGCATCTCAGGCAGACATAGACAGTGCGACCGCGCGACAGCAGGGACATCAAAGGGCTCGCGGTGAGGGATTGGAAAAGGCGAGATCAGTGCCTGCGGGCGCTCGAGCGATCCGATCGATGTGCGGTGACGGGGTTTCGGCGGTATGCATCATTCGGACGAAGAAAATTGCGCTCGCAGTGGCAGAGTTGATTAACGGACCACCTGAATGTTACCAAATCGGGCGGTGTCGGCAGCCAAATCGGTCACGTTACTGAGCCAATTCGCGGATCCGCCTAGGAGCCTGTCGGAGTCTCGGCATCAGCCAAATTTGGACGGCTGAATTTCGAGTTTTGCGGCAATTTTTGATGGGCTATTCGATCACGCATGGCGTCGATGCCTCTGGAAATCGGTCATTTTCATCAGCTCCGACAGGCTCCTGGAGCGAGAAATGCCGTCGCCAATGGGCCGCGCGCGGCGATTTGGGTCAGTCTGTCGGATTGGCGCGCGACACTGTCATCGTCGTCGACGTTGAGCCGGCAGGTCGACCGAGCACCAGGGTCCAATAAACGCGGTAGCGGTCGTTCGGGCGATCGCTCACAACGCGCGCCAGGCCGAAGTCGGAAAATCGTTCGTCAAGCAGGTTTCGACAGTGCCCTTCGGAACGGACCCAGCCGCGCAGCGCCTCTTCGAGGGAACGGTAGCCGGCAGCCAGGTTCTCGCCGATCGAGCGCCAGCGATAGCCCGCCGCGTCTGCACGATCCGATACCCGGCGCCCGTCGCGGCCACGGTGGTCGAAAAACGCCTGTTCCGCCATGGCGCGGGAGTGCTGCTCAGCGGCCGCGGCCAATTGCGGATTCCAGACGAGGGTGGGGCGGCTTGCGGCGGATTCCGCCCCTCGGCTCTGCTGGCCGGCGATCTTTAGCAGTTCGCCGCAGCCCGCAGTCCGTTGGCGAACTTCGTTGATCAGTTGTGCCGTGCCTTCAGTTGCCTGCTCAGCAGCGCTCGCGTGAAGGGCTGGCAGCAGTCCGAGGACCGTGGCGGTGATTGCCGCCACCCAATAAGGGGATTTGTCGCGCACGAATCGTTCTCATCGACTTTCCCTGACAGGCAATTGTTATCGTTGTTTTCATGATATTGGCCGCTAAACCTGCCCTTCTCAAAGCGTCCGGGCGCAGGCGGTCGGTGGCTGCCGACAGACGATGCACCCTCCGATACTCGCTTGCCTGACAGGCGGGGCGTGCGGATCCGCGTCCAGCTCCGATTGTGGATCGCCGCGGTTTGGCGCTTGCCGGGCTGCTGATGTCAGATGCGCCCAGCGAGGTTATGCCCGCTGGCTGCGACTTGGGGCTGCCCGGTATTGGGTTTGTTTTTTCACGTGATTGCCCTTTCCGCCCGCGGTCTTGAATGCCTCGAACCATCGGGCCGGCAGCGTCGGGATTGCCGCCGCCCGCAAAATTGATCTCGTGGCCGGCTGCCTGCTCCACCCGTTCGAGCTGGCTCCTGACGGCGGGTTACGCGAGCTCGTTTCAGTAAAGACCCTGGCTCAGGCGGGTCACGCCGGATGCAGTGCCCGAGACGCCGGGCAGCGGTTTCACGAGTGTGCGCCTGCCTCGCGCGCGGCACCGGTGGCGACCAGTGCGTCGATCTCGGCGTCGACCAGGCCCGCTTCGCGCAAGACCTCACGGGTGTCCTGGCCGTGGCGGTGCGATGCGCGCAACGTCGGCGCCTGACCATCGAAACGCACGCCGGGCCGGGTGAGCCGCACCGCGCCGCCGGAGTCCGCATCCGGGACTTCCTGAAAGGTGCCGACAGCGCGAAGATGGGGATCGTCCTGCAGGCCTTCGAGTGTGTTCACCGGCCCGGCAGGAATGTCCAGCCGCTCGCAGGTGTCTAGCCAATCCTTTGAGCTGCGCAAGGCGACCAGTTCGGCGAGCCTGGTATAGAGCTCCTCGATGTTCTGGGTGCGCAGCGTCATGGTCGCGAACCTCGGCTCGGCGGCCAGTTGCGGGGCGCCCGCCTCGATGAAGAAGCGCTGCCATTGTTCAGTCGTGTAGGGCATGACACAGACATGGCCATCGAGCGTTTGATAGGGCCTGCGCCAGCGTGCGAGCACGCGCGCGTAGCCTGGTTTGCCTTGCGGCGGAATGAAGACCTGCCCGCCCAGGTGTTCGAGCAGTGTGAAGTCGACCAGGCTCTCGAACATCGGTACCTCGATCTCGAGCCCGACGCCGGTACGCCCGCGCGCCACCAGCCCCATCAGGATCGCCTGGGCGCCGATCAGGCCGGAGATCTTGTCGGCCGCCACGGTCGGCAGGTACTGCACCTCGCCGGTCTGGCGGCGCATCAGATCGGCCAGCCCGCATGCGCCCTGGATGATGTCGTCGTAGGCGGGCTTGCCGCCGTAGGGGCCGTGCTTCGAGAACCCGGTCAGGTTCGCGTGGATGAGGCGTGGGTAGAGTGGGCGCAGCGTCTCGGCGTCGAGGCCCAGCGCGCGCATCTTTTGCGGGCGCACGTTGTACATGAACACGTCGGCGCTCTGCAGCATGCGCAGCAGCGCGTCGCGTCCAGCCGGCTGTTTCAGGTCGAGCACGACGCTGCGCTTGTTGCGGTTGACCATGTGCTGGCCAGTCGCCATGCCGGGTTCGCGCGCCAGGCCGGTGGTGCGCGTGGAATCGCCGGCAGGTGACTCGACCTTGATCACGTCGGCGCCGTAGTCGGCCAGCCACCGGCTGGCGAAAGGACCGAAGAGAACAGTGCTCATGTCGATGACCCGCACACCGTGCAGGGGTTGGCTCGAAGGGGAGATCATGTCGAGAGGTGGTCCTATGGTGAGTGGAGTCGAAAATGCCCTGTGCGCTGGCCGATCGATCGCAAGCATTCTGTCCACTCGAATCCAATATGTCTTTTCAATTCCGGCGCAGCGCTTCCGAAATCACGGCGATCAATGCCACGCCCTACAACATCCGGGGCCTGACGGTCACTCTGCGGAATTCGCGCTTCGCCGTCTGCGTCAGGAACAACAGGCCGCTCAACGACTTCACCTTCATCGGTTCGGTCAACTGCCAGGTCGTCGTCGGGCGTCTTCCGGGTCTTCATGATGCAGGCACTGCGGACCGCCCAGGCGCAAAGCGCCCTGAGCCAACAGGCATTCGGCGAACGCGCAGGCATCAGCACAGTGTCGCTGTCGAACGGGCTCGTCACCGACGACCGGCACCTCAATGCTGCCGCCGGGTGCCGAACGTTGACGCAGGCGTCGATCGCGCTGACGGTCCAGGCCAACCGGCCGATTGACCCCGAAGGGCTGGTTTGGCGACCGCTCAGAACGGCCGCCGCGGCATCGGCGAGAGGTGGGTGGAGCCTTGGGGCGCCTATCGGCCCAGCTATGCGGTGGCCGGGCTGCGGCGACTGGACCAGCGGCGTGACTGCCGATGGCAGGTTCACTATTTGCGTGACGATTCGCAGCCCTTGACGAGAGCGACCGGAGCAAATCTGGCCGGCCAGGGTTTCCACCCTGCTTTGCCGCACTTTTGCCACAATTCACTGGTTTTATGAGCAGACGCTTTCGCTGAAACCCGCGCCATTGCTGGATGAAACTGGTGGGCGGCACAGGGTTTGAACCTGTGACCCCTGCCGTGTGAAGGCAGTGCTCTACCGCTGAGCTAGCCGCCCTGAGCAAGGAGTCGGATTATAGCTGATTGTCCCGCGAAGAAAAGCGGGTTGCCGGATACTCCACAATCCGCTGATCGGCGCGCGCGCCGCACTTCGCTGATCGGCGCGCGCGCCGCACTTGCCGCTGCGCTACCACCACCCCCTGCACACTGTGTCGGCCGCTCGTGCCCACCGCCGCCAACGCCCGTCCCAGGACGCGCGAAGGACTCGCCGGGTCTGAGACGCCGGCGCTTTTTCTTCTGCGACCGTCAACTACCCCGCACTGAAGAGCGGAGCTTGAAAGGAGAAATTTAGACAAGCTTGGTTGACCAGGCAAAGCGGTAACCAGTCCGCTACATGAGTAGTTGGTCGTTAGACGCACCAGTGGATGCTTCCTCAGTCCACTGCAAGGCTTTGATCATGCTGGCAGCCGGAAAGACGGCCTGGTTGAAGACTTTAAAACCTGGGAAATTAGAACAAGGAGTTCGATGTGTCGGTATTCGTTGTGGACTCACGCGGCAAGGCCTCGATGCCGTGCACTCAGAAGCGGGCTCGCCTGCTGCTGGAGCGTGGCCGCGCGCGAATCCACCGAATGCTGCCCTTTGTGATCCGGCTTGTTGACCGCAAGCTCGAAGATTGCGAATGGCAGCAGTTGCGCATCGAGCTCAACCGGTTTCCCGCGCAGTTACCTGATGCGAGAAAGGCAGGTGCAAGGCTTCCAGACGGGAGACCTGGCGATCGTCACGGTCACCAAGGGCAAGAAAATGGGCATCCATCAGGGCCGCGTGGCGGTGCGCGCCAGTGGCAACTTCAACATTCAAACCGCACAGGGTACGGTTCAGGGCATAACGCACCGTTTTTGCAAAATCGTGCAGAGAAACGGTGGTTATGGATACCAATTATTCAATCCGGTGGCAAATACGGACGAGGCAGGTGCGCCACCAAAGATCAGGAATTCTGCGAATTCCGCGCTCTACCTCCCCGGCCTCAGGGCCGAGGTTTCTCGTGCATTCCGATGAAACTAGAAAACATTGCCGCCGCATTGCCCGAGCAGGATGTCACCCTCGATGTGCTTCTCGAAAAGTATGCCAAGGACGGCGAACAGACCCCACTCGACATCCGCCTGCGCGTGGCGCGAGCCTTTGCCTCCCTCGAGGCGCCCGCCGAGCAGGAGCGCTGGCGGGTCGACTATCTTTGGGCCCTCGAAAACGGCTTCATCCCGGCGGGGCGCATCAATTCGGCGGCCGGTACAGACCTGCAGGCCACCCTCATCAACTGCTTCGTCCAACCCATCGGCGACGCCGTCTGGGGTTACGGTCCTGATGGCACGCCCGGCATCTATGCCGCGCTGCAGGAGGCAGCCGAGACCATGCGTCGCGGCGGTGGCGTGGGCTATGACTTCTCTGACATCCGACCGCGTGGCGCGCTGGTGAAAGGCACCCGCTCGCGAGCATCGGGGCCGGTGTCCTACATGCAGGTGTATGACAAGTCCTGCGAGACACTTGAATCGGCAGGCGCACGTCGTGGCGCTCAGATGGGTGTGATGCGGATCGACCATCCGGATGTCGAAGAGTTCATCCATGCCAAGCGCGATGGTTCACTCTCCAACTTCAACACGTCGGTGGCAGTGACCGACGCGTTCATGCGCGCTGTAGAGACCGATTCCCTGTTCGATCTGGTCCATGCCGCCCGGCCTTTCGACAGCGCAAGCCCGGCGCCGCGCGCCGATGGCAAGTGGGTCTACCGCAGCCTGCGCGCGCGCGACCTCTGGGACCAGATCATGCGGTCCACTTACGATCACGCCGAACCGGGCGTGATCTTCATCGACCGGGTGAACGCCGACAACAATCTTTCCTACTGCGAGCACATTGCGGCCACCAACCCCTGTGGCGAGCAGGCGTTGCCACCATACGGTTGTTGCGATCTCGGCTCGCTCAATCTCACGCGCTTCGTCGACGATCCGTTCGGTGACGCGCCGGGTGTCGACTGGGAGCGCTATCAGCGGGTGGTTCGCCTGGCGGTGCGTGCTCTGGACAACGTGCTCGATCTCACGCTCTGGCCGCTCGAAGCGCAGGCCCGCGAGGCGCGCGCCAAGCGCCGGGTCGGCCTGGGCTTCACTGGCCTGGGCGATGCGCTGATCATGCTCAAACTGCGCTACGACTCCGATGCCGGGCGCGACATGGCGGCCAGGTTCGCACGAATCATGCGCGACGTCGCGTATGAAACCTCGGTTGAAATGGCGCGCGAGCGCGGCGCCTTCCCGCTCTTCGATGCGGATAAGTACCTGGCCGAGCCGCATGCGGCGTCGCGCCTGCCCGACGAGATCAAGAGTCAGATTCGCGCCGACGGCATCCGCAATTCTCACCTGATGTCGGTCGCGCCCACCGGCACCATCACCATCGCCTTCGCCGGCAATGCGTCAGGCGGGATCGAACCGGCGTTTTCGTTCACGTATACCCGCAAGAAGCGCATGCCCGATGGCACGCGCCGCGAATACGAGGTCGAGGATTACGCGTATCGGTTGTATCGACACCTCGGCGGCGACCCCGGCAACCTGCCGCCGTATTTTGTCAGCGCGATGCAGATCTCGGCGCTCGACCACATGCGCATGAGCGCGGTGGTGCAGCCCTATGTGGACTCCGCCATCAGCAAGACGGTCAACGTCGACGAGCAGTATCCGTACGCGGACTTCCAGGCCCTGTACCTTGAGGCCTGGCGCGCCGGTCTCAAGGGCATCACCACTTACAGACCCAACGCTATTCTGGGCTCGGTGCTGAGCACCGGCACGTCCGCGGCGCCAGCGCCCTCGCAAGGCTCGGCGATGATGCCCCAGGACCTCAAGCACGACGCCGACCGCCGGCTGCGGCTCGACACCGTGCCGCAGCCCGCCCTCGCGTCCTTGCGCTGGCCCGGGCGCCCAAAGCTGCCCGCCGGCAATATGGCTTGGTCTTACATGCTCGAGCCTCTGGATGGGCGTTCGTCTTTTGCAATCTTCATCGGCCAGACCGAAGAATCGCTGGCAGGCACTGGCAATTTGTCCGGCTCGCGCACCGTGCCCTTCGAGACCTGGGTCAACGGCAACGAGCAGCCTCGCGGCCTGGGCGCAATCGCCAAGGCTTTGTCGATGGACATGCGATCCAATGACCGCGCGTGGCTGCGCCTGAAGCTTGACGTGCTGGCCGCCACCCGCGACGACCAGCCGCTGCGTCTGCCGTTCCCGCCCGATGGGCAGGTGCTGACAAAGCCGGGCATCGTGGCCGCGTTTGCCGACATCGTTCGATATCGCTGCGAAGAACTGGGCGTTTTCGATGTGGCGCAGGGGCAGCCCACGCCGATGATCGACGCGATGATGTTTCGTGCCGAACCCAAGTCGGGTCCGCTGGGCACGCTCTCGTGGACGGCCGATATCGTCAGCGCGGCCACCAGCGACGACTTCGTCCTGGGCGTAAAGGAGCTCGTATTGCCTGACGGTTCGCGCCGCCCGTATTCCATCTGGCTGGCCGGCGACTATCCGCGTGTGCTCGACGGCTTGTGCAAGCTGCTGTCGCTCGACATGCGGGTCATCGATGTCAGCTGGGTGGGGCTGAAGCTGCGCAAACTGCTGTCGTTTGGCGAACTCAACGGCTCGTTCTGGGCGCCGGTTCCCGGCGAGACACGCCAGCAGGTGTGGCCGAGCACGGTGGCCTACCTCGCCGCTTTGATTCTTCACCGCTACAAGGTGCTGGGCCTGCTCGATGCCGAGGGCAGGGCAATCGGCGGGGTCGGTGCCCTGGCTGTGCCGGCGGCTGGCGCGGCGCGTATGGCGCCGCGCTCGACCATCGTGGCAGGCCATCCGTGTTCCGCCTGCGGCGTGCATGCGTATATCCGCAAAGATGGCTGCATGTTCTGCACGGCGTGCGGGCATCAGGGGGAGTGCGGCTAGCTTCATTTCACCGGGCCTTGCCCGATCAGGGCTCAGTCCCGCTTCAACCGCCAGGATTCAACGCCAACCGCCTCCTGGAGGCGAAACTGCTCGCCGCTCATCAGGTCCTGCGCGAGGTATTGCAGGCGATAGTCTTCGAACGAGATGCGATCGGCGGCCTCGATCGACGATTGTTCCGCGACTGACGCACCAGCCATCGCCTCGAAACGCGCGGCCGCGTCGCCAGCCAGCGCCTGTTTGCGCAGTGTGCCGTTGTGTGCGACCGACCGGGCCAGCGCAAATTGCAGATAAGAGCGGCGATGGCTGGTATCCATGTGTGCGAGTACGCGAGCCGAAGGGGTCAGTTCGGACGAGCGCAGAGCCTGCGCGGCGGCGTCGAGCGCATCGCGGTGCCCGCTGTGGCGATGAGCGGCGTCGAGCGCCTCGGCGATGGGCGCGCACTGCTCGAGCAGATCGATGCCCCACTGCTGCGGGGAAACCTCATTGCCTCGGCGCCGCAGTCGCACCAGCGGGTCACGGCCGCGGTCGGCGGCACGATGCTGATTGACGACCAGTTCTGCGATCTCTTCGGGGCTGTCGGGCGCGCTTTCAGTGAGCAGGCAATGCAGCAGGAACACGTCGAGAAACTGCATCGTGGCGGCGTTGATCCCGACCGGCTGAAACGGGTCGATATCCATGCAGCGTACTTCCACGTATTCGACACCACGCTCGCCCAGCGCGTGCAAGGGCCGCTCGCCCGGGTTGATCCGCCGCTTCGGACGGATCGTGCCGTAGAACTCGTTTTCGATCTGCAGCAGCGTGCTGGCCATCTGGCGGTAATCATCGCGATCCCGAATGCCGATCTTTTCGTACGGCGCGTAGGGCACTGTGAGGGCCTGGTTCAGGCTGCGTGCATAACCGAGGAGACTGTTGTAGCTGACTGCCAGCGCCGCCTGGGCTTCGCTCTGGTAGCCCAGAGGGCCCATGCGCAAAGAGGTGGCATGTGGCAGGAACAGCGTGTCGTCGGAGAAGGGCTGCAGCACATGCTGGCGCCCAGAGACGAACGAACTGCAGACCGCCGGCGATGCGCCGAACAGATACAGCAGCAGCCAGGAGTTGCGCCGGAAGTTGCGGATCAGCGAGAAATAGGCCGAGTTGCGATAGGCCTCTACCGAACCGCCTTGCCCGGCGGCGGTCTGAAGTGCGCCCCACGCCGAAGCGGGCAGTGAAAAATTATAATGAATCCCCGAGATGGTCTGCATGCGCCGACCGTAGCGGTGCGACAGACCATTGCGGTAGACGGTTTTCGAGCGGCCCACGTTGGAGCTGCCGTATCGACCCAGCGGGATATCTTCGTCATGGGTCGGCAGTCGGCACGGCATGCTGCTGCCCCACATCAGCTCTTCGCCAAGGTGCTTGAAGACGGTCTGATGGATCTCTTCCAGCTCAGTCTCGCAGGCCTGCGCGGTGGTATGCACGCCGGTGATCAGTTCCAGCTGCGATTCGCTGAAATCTGTTGTGATGTGAGGGTGCGTCAATGCCGATCCCAGTCCGGCCGGGTGCGGCGTCAGGGCCAGCGATCCGTCGCGGTTGGCGCGCAGCCCTTCTTTTTCGATTCCACGCAGCACGGAGGTGAGCACCTCGGGTGTGAGCGAGCGCAGCAGTGAGTGAAAGCTAGTCAAGTGCGGTCCCCTGTATCCAGGAAAGCCTTTTACATCATTCCCGGAGAATACGTTGCGAACCGGCCGGATGTCTCGGCGGGCGCCGACGGACACATTCGATAGAATTCTGCCCATGATCGAGACAACTACCGGTGTTCGCACCCGCTTCGCGCCCAGTCCCACTGGCTTCCTGCACATTGGTGGCGCGCGGACGGCGCTGTACGCCTGGGCGTTCGCCCGCCACCATCACGGCACCTTTATTTTGCGCATCGAGGACACAGACGTCGAACGTTCGTCACCGGAAGCTGTGCAGGCGATCCTCGATGGCATGAACTGGCTGGGTCTGGCCCATGACGAGGGTCCGTTTTATCAGATGCAGCACATGGCCCGGTATCGGGAGGTCATCGATCAGATGCTGGTGGCGGGGTCGGCCTATCGTTGCTGGAGCTCTCGCGAAGAGCTCGATGCGATGCGCGCGGCCCAGGAGGCCAAAGGCGAGAAGCCCCGCTACGACGGCCGCTGGCGCCCCGACGCCGGCAAGGATCTACCGGCGCCCCCGGCTGATGTCCAGCCAGTGGTGAGATTTCGCAATCCAAGAGACGGTGTCGTGGTGTGGAACGACATGATCAAAGGCCCGATCGAGATCGCCAACGCCGAACTCGACGACCTCATCATCGCGCGCTCGGACGGCACCCCCACCTACAATTTCTGTGTGGTGGTCGACGACTGGGACATGCAGATCACGCAGGTGATCCGCGGCGACGATCACGTCAACAATACCCCTCGCCAGATCAACATTCTGGCCGCGCTCGGCGCGACCTTGCCGCAGTACGGGCACGTGCCGATGATCCACGGTCCGGATGGCCAGAAGCTCTCGAAGCGTCACGGTGCGGTGTCGGTCATGCAGTACCACGAAGACGGTTTTCTGCCAGAAGCGGTCATCAACTACCTGGCCCGCTTAGGCTGGAGCCATGGCGACCAGGAAGTCTTCACGCGCGCGCAATTCGTCGCGTGGTTCGACGGCGGGCACATCAGCCGATCGCCCGCCCGCTTCGATTTCGACAAACTGCGGTGGCTGAACAATCACTACCTCAAGTCGATGGACAATGAGAAACTCGCCGCCGACATCATCCAGCGACTGATCCGGCTCGGCGCGCGTACCAGCGATCAGGCGCATGCGACGATCGATCTCGCGGCGGTATGTGGTCTGCTCAAGGATCGCTCGGCCACCCTTCAAGAGCTGGCCGAATCGGCAATGATGTTCTATCAGGTGCCGCATCCGCGCGCTGAGCAGCTTGCCGATATGCTCAAACCCGAGCTTCGCCCGGTGTTGTCGGCGTTTGCCGATGCCTGTGCCACGATTCCTTGGACGCGCGAAGCGATCGCCGCTGCGATCAAGCAGGTGGTGAGCGCCAGCGGCCTGAAGATGCCGCAGTTCGGCATGCCGATGCGCCAACTGGTGTTCGGGCGGCCCCAGACACCGGCACTCGAGGCGGTACTGGCCCTGCTGCCGCGTGAAACCGTGGTGCACCGCGTGCGGGCCGGCCTGGCTCACGCGATGTGATGTCCCGGGAAATCGCATTCATGCCCCGGTAAATGCATTCGAACGATAAAATGTTGTACAGGCACTCAGGCGAACGGTTTTTCTACCATGTCGGGCAATAGCTTCGGGCATCTGTTCTCGGTCACCACCTTCGGTGAATCCCATGGGCCGGCCATCGGCTGCGTGGTCGACGGCTGCCCCCCAGGCCTGGCCATCGTCGAATCCGATATCCAGGCTGAACTCGACCGCCGCCGCCCCGGCACATCACGTCACGTCACTCAGCGTCAGGAACCCGATCGCGTCGAAATCCTTTCGGGTGTGTTCGAAGGACGCACCACGGGCACACCGATCGCGCTGCTGATCCGCAACGAAGATGCCCGCAGCAAGGACTACGGCAATCTGGCGCAGACCTTTCGCCCCGGACATGCCGACTACACCTACTGGCAGAAGTACGGGGTGCGCGACCATCGCGGCGGCGGGCGTTCATCGGCACGCCTCACCGCGCCGGTGGTGGCGGCGGCGGCAATCGCCCGCAAGTGGCTGGCCGAGCGCCACGGCACGAGAATTCGCGGGTATATGTCGCAGCTCGGCGAACTACCGATCGAGTTCCAGTCCTGGGAAGAAGTGCCGCGCAACCCATTCTTCGCGCCGAATGCCGATATCGTTGCGCGGCTCGAGACCTACATGGATGCATTGCGGCGCGACGGCGACTCATGCGGCGCCCGCATCGAGGTCGTGGCCGATGGCATCCCGCCCGGCTGGGGCGAGCCCTTGTTTGACAAACTCGATGCCGACATCGCCTTCGCGATGATGGGCATCAATGCGGTCAAAGGTGTCGAGATCGGCGCCGGCTTCGCCAGCGTCGCCCAGCGCGGCAGCCAGCATGGCGACGAGCTCACGCCGGCGGGGTTTCTGAGCAATCACTCGGGCGGCGTGCTGGGTGGTATCTCCACGGGGCAGCCGCTGCGGGTGTCGATCGCCATCAAGCCCACCTCGAGCATTCGGACCGAACGCAATTCGATCGATCAGCAGGGCAATCCGGTCAAGGTTCAGACGCTGGGCCGACACGATCCCTGCGTGGGTATCCGCGCCACGCCGATTGCTGAAGCGATGCTGGCCCTGGTGCTGATGGATCACGCGTTGCGCCATCGCGCGCAGAACGCCGACGTCGTGGTCAGCACGCCGCCGATACCTGGAAACGCCCCCTGAGTTCCGCCACCGGGCCGACTGGTGCCGGCCCGGGCACCCCGGAGGATCGGCAATCGAAGGCGGCGGTGCTGGGCGTCAAGTCGCTGTTTTTCGCCTACTTCTCGCTGGTTGGCGCGATGTCGCCGTACCTGGGGCTGTATTTCTCGGCCTGGGGTTTGTCGATCGGACAGATCAGCCTCGTACTGGCGGTGCCGCAGCTGATGAGGGTCGTTGCGCCGCCGTTCTGGGGGGCATGGGCCGACCGCGCCAGGAACCGCGCCCTGCTGTTGCGGATCAGCGCGACGGGCTTGCTGGTGACCCTCGTGCTGCTGGCGATTGCGCGCGGCGACTACCTCTGGGTGCTTCTGGTCGTTTGCGGGCTCTATTTCTTCACGGCCGCCCAGGGGCCAATCGCCGAATCGATGGCGCTGGCGGCCGCCCGCGGCGATGCCGGCGCGTATGGGCGGATGCGTCAGTGGGGATCAATCGGTTTCATCCTGGCGGTCGCCGCAACCGGCCCCTTGCTCGACTGGCTCGGGGCACGCTGGCTGATGCTGCCTCTCGTCGTGCTGTCGCTGATGGTGCTGGTGGTGTCATGGCGCGTCGGTGGCGCAGGCGGCAAGGTTGTGTCCCCGCCTGCCGGGTCGAGGCCCCCGCGAGCGGTCTGGCGGCGTCTGCGCGAGCCTCGCGTGGCGGTTTTCTTCCTGTCGTGCGCACTGATGATGTTCGCGCACGCGGCGCTCTATGCGTTCTATTCGCTTTATCTCGATCGTCATGGTTACGCCAAGACCTGGATCGGCGCTGTCTGGTCGCTGGGCGTGATCGCCGAGATCGCTTTGTTCCGCTGGCAGCACGGGCTCTTCGAGCGCTTCGGCGCGCTGGCCCTGCTGTCGTTCAGCATGGCGACTGCTGCCCTGCGCTTTGCGCTGATCGGCTGGGGTGACGGGCACTGGGCGGTTGTGTTTGCCTCGCAGCTGATGCATGCGATCACCTTCGGCGTTCACCACAGTTCCGCCATGGC
>JAYVOV010000422.1:0-20330 GCA_043757735.1 Burkholderiaceae bacterium | reverse complement strand
GCCTGCGCCAGGCCCGGTGGTCGATGACCTCAGGGTGCCAGCAGGTACCTGACCGACAGCACGCCCTGGATCCGGGCAATCGACTCGATCGCCGCTTTCGGTACTTCGCTGTCGACATCGACCAGCGTGTACGCCATTTCGCCGCGCGACTTATTCAGCATGTTCCGGATATTCAGATTGGCCTGAGCCATGGCGGTTGAAATCTGACCGAGCATGTTGGGCACATTGGCGTTCGCGATGGCGACCCTGAACGCGGATTCGCGGGGCGTCAGTGCGTCCGGAAAATTGACCGCATTGCGCACGTTGCCGTTCTCGAGGTAGTCGCGCAGCTGGTCGGCGACCATCAGGGCGCAGTTGTCTTCGGCCTCGCGTGTGCTGGCGCCCAGGTGCGGCAGTGCGATCGCGCGGGGGTGCCGGTGAATGGCCGGACCGGGGAAGTCGCAAACGTAGCAGCGCAGCCGTTCGGCTGCCAGCGCGGCGAGCAGGGCGTTGTCGTCGACCACGCCTTCGCGCGAAAAATTCAGCAGGACCGCGCCGGGACGCATTGTGTCGAGGGCCTGCGCATTGATCAGGTGCCGCGTGGCGTTCACCAGAGGGACGTGCAGGCTGACGAAGTGCGAGGCCTTGAGGAGCTCGGCGACGGTGTGTGCCTTGCGCACCTGCGCGGGCAGGCTCCAGGCTGCATCGACCGTGATGTCTGGATCGTAGCCGACCACGTTCATGCCGAGGCCGATGGCAGCATCGGCCACCAGGCAGCCGATCCGGCCCAGGCCGACGACACCCAGCGTGTGCCCGGTCAACTCGAATCCGGCGAAGGCCTTCTTGCCGTCTTCAACGCGCGCATCCATGTTGGGGTCGGCGGCGTCCAGTCTGGCGACGAATTGCAGGGCTGCGGGCAGATTGCGGGCCGCCATCAGCATGCCCGCCACAACCAGCTCCTTGACCGCATTTGCGTTCGCGCCGGGTGCGTTGAAGACAGGCACGCCGCGTGCGCTCATGGCCGCCACCGGAATGTTGTTGGTGCCGGCGCCGGCACGGCCGATCGCGCGGACCGAGCCGGCGATCGTCAGTCCGTGCATGTCGGCGGAACGAACCAGGATTGCGTCGGGTTCGGCGATGTCCTTGCCGACTTCATAAAGATCGGCTGGCAGGCGCTTCAGGCCGTGCGCTGAAATCTGGTTGAGAACCTGCACGCGAAAGGGCTTGGCCATGTCTGTTTCTCTGTCTCACGATGAAAGGGCGGCGTGCGTCCGGACGCCGGCGCTTGGCCTGGCGTGGTCGATGGGAGCCGGTATTCTAGAGGAGCCTGGTGGAGTTGATTCCGGCCCGCGCCGAATGCTCGGCGCATGAACCGCCGCTCAGGCCTCTTGCGGCGTCGCCGAGTCGCGGCGATGGCCGATCTGAAAGTCGTTGCGACTGGTCCGGTCGCGTCCACGCAGCAGCCATAGCGGCCGAGTGCCGAAGTCGATCAGATATCCGCGCCCGGCCGTGGCGTCCAGGCGTTTGCGGTCGAGCAGCGAAGTGCCTGGCATATAACGGATCGCGACGCCGGCGCGCCGGTGTGGCGAGTGGTTGGCATGCGAGCCGTGCACAAGGTAGACGTCGTGCATCGACATCTGCCCGGCCTGCAGTGCGATGTCCACCGCGCTGTCGACATCGAACGAGCCGTCGATGACAGGCTGATTGAGGGCGACATCATCGCGTTCTTCACACAGGTGAGGATGCAGTCTGCGCGCCCGGTGCGATCCGGGAATTGCCCGCAGGCAGCCATTGTCGGCATTGGAGTCATCGAGTGCGACCCAAACCGTGCAGGTGGCCAGCGGCATGATCGGCCAATAGTGACCATCCTGGTGCCAGGGCTCCGCCATGCCGTCGCCGCCAGGTTTGCAGAAGATCTGGCAGCCCCAGAGGATGACGTCGTCGCCGATCAGCTGCGACACCCGATCGACGATTCCCTTGTCCTGAGCCAGCGCCAGGAAATCGGCGCTGCCGCGCACACCTTCGGCATTTCGGCTCGCCAGATGGGCGCTGACCAGGCGCTCCGGCCGTACCCCGGGGTTCTCTCGGATCAGGCGCTCCAGCGTGATGCGCAACTGCTCCAGATGCGTCGGGTCCAAGCGATAATCGGGAACCACCACCCCTTGCTGGGCATAATCCTGGAGTTCATCGCCGGACAGCAGATTGGCCAGCGGTCGCACGGGGGTTGGGGTATCGAGCATGGCTGGTGATCATCCGCGCTTCCTTGTGTCGAGGTGCCGTTGAATTGCAAAAAACGGAAAAATTCATAAAACACGGGCGCGCACGCGATGGGATCGCGGCGCTTGCGTCTCGGCGGCGCATCGCTTCGATAGACGAAGATCAATGCGCGTCATGCCGACAACGCCGATGATGGTCTTGTTCGCTGCGTGACCGGGCATCGGCGACCTCTCGAGGTTTTCCCGGATCAGGAGGCTTGATCGTGTTCAGAAAAATTCTCGTTCCTACCGATGGCTCCGAGTTGTCTGGCAATGCCTTGGTTGCCGCTTTGAAGCTGGCAGAAGAAAACGGTGCGTCGATCCTGGCGCTCAACATTCAACCGATCTATCGGCCGCCGATAGTTGCCGAGATTCCGGTGGCAGACTTCTATTCGCAGGAGGAGTACGAAAAAGGTGCGCTCGAGGTCGGCGGAAAACTGCTCGCGGAAGCGGCGGCGAAAGCGTCCGGCGCCTCGGTTCCGTGCAAGACTCTGGTGCGACTCGATTCCAGCCCCTGGGAGGCAATCATCCGGGTCGCGCGAGACGAAGCCTGCGACCTGATCTTCATGGCCTCGCATGGCCGCCGCGGCGTGGTTGGGCTGCTGCTGGGCAGTGAAACCCAGAAGGTGCTCACGCACTGCAAGATTCCGGTCCTGGTCTATCGCTAGTCAGGCGATTCTGGAGTAGGTGGCACCCGAAGGGCCCTGCTGCAGGTAGCGATCGAAAGCCATGGCAACCGCCCTGACCAGCAGTTTGCCCTTGGCCAGAACTTCAATCCCGGTGGGCTCGATGCGGATCGCGCCGGCGTCGTGCATCGGGCGCAGCGCGGCGATCGCGTCGGCGAAATACACGCTGGCAACAACGCCGTGTTCGGCCTCGATGCTCGGCCACCAGACGCTGAAGTTGCACATCAGCGACTGGATCACCGCACGTCGAGCCAGATCATCGGCGCCCACGGTGAGACCGCGACAAACGGGCAGTTCGCCCTGAGCCAGCCGGGCGTAGTACGCAGGCAGGGATTTTTCGTTCTGCGCATAGACCGATCCGACCGACGAAATGGCCGACACGCCGAGTGCGATCAGGTCACCGCTGTCATGTGAGCAGTAGCCCTGAAAGTTGCGGTGCAGCCGCCCTGCGCGCTGGGCAATCGCGAGTTCGTCGTCGGCTCGTGCAAAATGGTCCAGACCCAGGTAAACATATCCCGCCAGGCTGAACTTGCGCACCGCTAACTCGAAGAGTTCGGCCCGCAATGAGGCAGCCGGCAGGTCGGCCTCGTGAATCCGACGCTGCGGTTTGAACAGCTGCGGCAGGTGGGCGTACTGATACAGCGCAACACGGTCCGGGCCGGCGGCAATGGTCATTTCGAGTGTGCGCTCGAAGCCGGCCAGCGACTGTTTGGGCAGGCCGTAGATCAGGTCTGCGTTGATCGAATGAAAGCCCGCCTCACGCGCCGAAGCGATCAGCTGCCGCGTTTCTTCGTAAGGCTGGACTCTGTTGACCGCGACCTGCACCACAGGATCGAAGTCCTGGATGCCGAGGCTGACCCGGTTGAGTCCGAGGGCGCGCAGCGTCCACAGGCGTTTGGGCGTGACGGTACGTGGATCGATCTCGATCGAGTACTCGCCATCGGGGGCAATGTCGAAGTGCCGGTGAATGGCCGCGAATACCTGCGCGAACTCTTCGTCGCGCATGAAAGTCGGCGTGCCGCCGCCGAAGTGGATGTGGCTCAGTCGCTGATCGTGCCCGACCAGGGACGTCACCAGCGTCATTTCACGCAGCAACGCGTTCACGTACTCGGCTGATTTTTCCTGGTGCCGGGTGCCGATCTTGTTGCAGCCGCAGTAGTAGCAGATCGACTTGCAGAACGGCACATGCAGATACAGGCCCAGCGGCGCCGTTCGCCGACCGGCCCGTTCCAGAAGCGCCTGGCTATACCCGGCAGGTTCAAACCGCGGGTCGAAACGGTCGGCCGTCGGGTAGGAGGTGTAGCGCGGACCACGGCCGCCGAATCGGGCAACGAGGTCGTGATCGATCTCGAGCTCGGTCGGGGCCGCAGGCAGCGTGAGCGTGGTGGTCTGGTCCATTGCGTCAGTCTCCGCGCGGCCTGCGGCGTCCGCATTGAAAAAGCGCAATCGCTCGGGTCAGAAGCCTCCGTCACGCTCCGGCGTGGCCGAGATCTTGTGGATGCTGATGTCGGCCCCGTCGAACTCCTGCTCTTCATCCAGGCGCAAGCCGACGGTGGCTCGCATGATGCCGTAGAGCACGCAGGCGCCGCCGGCTGCGATCAGAATACCGGCGAGCGTGCCCACGATCTGCGCGCCCAGGCTGACGCCGCCCAGGCCGCCGAGCGCCTTCTGACCGAAGATTCCGCAGGCGATTCCACCCCATGCGCCACACAGGCCGTGCAGCGGCCAGACCCCCAGCACGTCGTCGATGCGCAGACGGTTCTGGGTGAGTGTGAACATCTTGACGAACAGGAAGCCGGCCAGTGCGCCGGTGACCAGGGCGCCGCCCGGGTGCATGACATCGGAGCCGGCACACACGGCGACCAGTCCGGCGAGCGGGCCGTTGTAGGCGAATCCTGGGTCGTTGCGACCCAGTGCGGTCGCTGCCAGCGTGCCACCGACCATCGCCATCAGCGAGTTGACGGCCACCAACCCGCTGATCTTGCCGATTTCCTGGGCGCTCATCACGTTGAAGCCGAACCAGCCGACCGTCAGGATCCAGGCGCCCAGGGCGAGAAAAGGGATGCTGGACGGCGGATGGGCGCTGATTCGTCCGTCTTTGTGGTACCGCCCGCGCCGGGCGCCGAGAAAGATGACCGCGACCAGGCCGATCCAGCCGCCAACCGCATGAACGACGACAGAGCCTGCGAAGTCGTGGAAGCTCTCACCGAACATCAGCTTGAGGCTGTCCTGCAGGCCGAAACGGTTGTTCCAGGCAATGCCTTCGAAAAACGGATAGATGAATCCGACCATCACGAACGATGCGCACACCTGCGGGCCGAAGCGCGCCCGTTCGGCGATTCCGCCTGAGACGATGGCTGGAATGGCGGCGGCGAAGGTGAGCAGGAAGAAGAACTTCACCAGTTCAAACCCGCTTCGTTCCGACAGCGCTTGCGCGCTGGTGAAAAAATGCGTGCCGTACGCGATCAGGTAGCCGATAAAGAAGTAGGCGATCGTCGAGATGGCAAAGTCGACCAGGATCTTGACCAGCGCATTGACCTGATTCTTGTAGCGGACCGTCCCCAGTTCCAGGAACGCGAACCCGGAGTGCATGGCCAGCACCATGATTGCGCCCAGCAGGATGAACAAGGTGTCGCTGCCGTTCTTGAGTGCTTCCATCAGTTTCCCCTCTTTGGAATGCACCGAAAAAGCACGAAACGTGCCCGTTTGAGTGCCTTTGCGCGCTGAGAGGGGGATTCGCTCGATGCAAGTGCAAAATGATCGGAAGACAGGGTCGATCGAGCGGCGAGGAATACCCGATAGGCTTTATTTTGGTGCGTCTCCGCACTGATACAGTGCAATCATGCACTTCGAGAAGGCGCCCCTCGCGCAGGTGCGTCCGCTTGTGCGTCGAGTGCCGGTGCTTAGCCGAAGTATCCAGTCCAGCCGCCAGCCGCCAGCCGCCAGCCGCCAGCCGGCCCTTCCCGACCTGCTCAGTCCGTGCTTGGGACTGCGACGGTGTAGTTCAGCGCCAGGCGGCCGCCGTCGGGGTAGATCGTCTGCCCGGTCATATATGACGAGTCGTCGCAGGCCAGGAAAACTGCCACCTTCGCAACTTCGTCGGGTTCTCCGAGCCGTTTCATGGGCGTACGCGACAGCAGTCTGGTGCGCGCCTCGGGTGATCCCATCACTGCCTTGCGGGCGAGTTCGGTGGCGATCGTACCGGGGCCGATGGCATTGACCCGGATATCGTGGGGTGCCAGTCCGATCGCCATCACGCGGGTCAATTGATTGACCGCACCCTTGGAAACGACATACGGAACCTGATCGGCAATAGCCAGGATCGCGTTGACGCTCGACATGTGGATGATGGCGCCGCCACCGCCCTGCGCGACCATTGCGCGGGCCGCGGCCTGCCCGAACAGAAAGTACGATTTCAGGTTCACGCCCAGCACGCGGTCGAAGTCGGCCTCTTCGAGTTCCAGGAATCCGCTGGCATGGGTGATGCCGGCATTGTTCAACAAGATGTCGATGCGACCGAAACGCGTGGTCGTCGTTGCCACGCAGCGCTGGGCAAACGAGTGGTCGGTGACGTCGCCGGCGACAAAGTGGACGCTCTGACCCAGTTCGGTGGCGAGTGCCGCGCCGGCAACCGCATCGCGGTCGACGAATACCACTTTGGCGCCCTCGAGCGCGAACCGGCGCACGCATGCGGCGCCGATTCCATTGGCGCCGCCAGTGATCAAGGCAACGCGATCCTGCAGTTTCATGAAGCACTCCAAGCATGCCGCGCGGCGGTGCCGCACGTCGATTGCGCCCGCACGTCGGGCGAAAGCGGCAAGCATAACGATTCGCGGGGATAGAATCGTGACATGTTCGATCGGCATGGTGATTCCAGCGCTGCGGCGCGTCTCGATTTTTCCCGCGCGCGGTCCGATTGCCGCTGGGGCAGGAGCGTCCTCGCTGGTGTTTTGATGGCGGTCGGAGGGGTGGGCGCGGTTGCCGCCCAGGCGCCTGCATCCGCATCCGCATCGGCATCGGTATCGGTATCGGTATCGGTATCGGCCGATCCTGCCCCGGCGGCGGTATCCGCGGTCACCGACTATCGGCCGCTGCGCCCGCCGCTGACCAACTGGCTGCGGACTGCCGGACTGGCACCCGAACAAGCGGGCGCAGTGATCCTGCCGCTGGTCGCGGGCGCGGCGGTTTTCGATCACAACGGCATGCGCGCCTTCAATCCGGCGTCGACCATGAAACTGGTCACCAGCTACGCCGCTTTGTCGCTGCTCGGTCCAGACTACCGCTGGCATACCTCGGCGTACTTGCGCGGACGTTTGCAGGGCGACGTCCTGGTGGGCGATCTCGTGCTGCGTGGTGGGGGTGACCCCAAGCTGGTGGTCGAAGACCTGGCCGAGTTTGCAGCGCGGATGCGGCGCGCCGGCCTGCGCGAGCTGCGTGGCGACCTGATCATCGACGATTCCCTCTTCGATGTAGGCGACGAAAGCGTCGAGCGCTTCGATGGCAATCCCTCGCAGCCCTACAACGTGCGCCCGCATGCCTTGCTGATGAATTTCAAGGCCTCGCGGGTCATCGTTCAGCCGGTCGCCGATCGCGCCGAGGTCTCTCTTGATCCGCCGCTGGCCGACGTTCAGATCGACAACGATATTCAAATTGTGCGTGGCCCCTGCCGCCATGGCGCCCAGGGGCTGCTGGTGCGCGATGTTCCGGCATCGGGCGGTGGGGAGGCGGTACGACTGCGGGTCAGCGGGCCCTATTCTGCCGGCTGCGGAGAGCAGAGCGTATTCACAGCGGTGCTCAGTCACCGCGAATTCATTCATGCGTTCTTCAAGTCGGTCTGGCTGGCTGCCGGCGGTGTGTTCACCGGGCAGACCCGGCTGCAGCGTGGCGGCGCGAACGGCAAGCCTTGGCTGGAGTGGGTTTCACCGCGCACGCTGGGCGACGTGATTCGCGACATCAACAAGTTCAGCAACAATGTCATGACCCGCAACCTGCTGCTTCAATTGGGCGCGGAGTCGTTCCCGGCAGGGCAGTCTGTGCGATCGGCCAACCCCGAACTGGCGCGCCAGACAGTTGTACGCTGGCTGCAGTCCCAGGGGCTTGGTTTTCCAGAACTGGTTCTTGAAAATGGCGCCGGGCTCTCGCGCGAGGAGAGGATCGCACCGTCGAGCATGGCCCAGCTGCTGCGCCATGCCGCAGCGGGGCCGCTGGCCGATCTCCTGAGGTTTTCCATGCCGCAGGTGGGCGTCGACGGCACGATGCGCTCACGCATGGTTGCCGAGCCGATCGCGGGCAATGCCTGGATGAAGACCGGCAGCCTGAACGACGTTCGCACCATCGCGGGTTATGTCGATGCGCTTTCAGGGCGCCGCTACGTGGTGGTGCTGCTGATCAACGGCCCGCGCGCCGAAGCAGCCGGCCCTGTGCAGGATCAATTGCTGCGCTGGATTCACGCCAACGGGTGAGGCCAATGACTTGCTGCGCCGCACAATAAATTCAGTTTCGCAGAAATTTTATCGCACCGACATGGTGCAATAAAGCGAATAAACGGCCGAAGTTTAAGATTTTTTCCCATATTACTGCATAATACTGCGTAAATCAGCCATTCGAATGATTGACCGTGAGCGTCGGTCATCCCTAGAATCCGCCCGTTGTCTCGTGCCTCGCCCACTACCCAGGGCTTATCGGGCACAGAGCTTGCACGTAGTGCTCGTCAACGAGAATACAGAGAACCGGGTCTTCACCCGGTCAGGTCGGCCAGGAAATACGCCGATCACGTATCTCTAACGCAGAAGCGGCTTTTCTGCGGCATCCGCCGCGAGTCGCCGCCAGAAACGTCAGGAGGTTCAATGGATCGACAGCGTCGTCATCAATTGCTGTTCGGCTTGTTTGTCAGAGGGCTCGGTGCGGGCCGTTTCGCCCGTGCCAGCACCCCGCTGCTTGCCAGCGTGGCTCTGTGCGTGGCGGGTTTCACGGCCAATCACCTGCCCGTTGGCGAGACCGCGTTCGACGCGCGTCTGGGCGAGACCGACGTCCAGGACGTCGGGCGCGCCTCGCCGTTTCCGGCCTCGAACGAGCGGACCGTCGTCGGACTGCCGCTGGCAATGGTGTCGGTCGGCCCTTCTTCATCGATCCCGGTCTTGAGCCGCGAGCAGCAGAATATCGCCCGTTTCATCACCAAGACCTACCAGGTGGCCAGCGAGCAGACTCAGTGGTTCGTCGAGCATGCGTATCGTGCCGCCCGCGAACTGAAAATGGATCCGATGCTGATCCTGGCGATCATTTCGGTCGAATCGAGCTTCGATCCCCGCGCGCAGAGCCAGCGCGGTGCCCAGGGCCTGATGCAGGTTCTCACCAGGGTCCATGCTGACAAATTCTCGGCCTTCGGCGGCGTGGCGGCTGCATTCGATCCCCTTGCCAACATTCGGGTCGGGGCCGAGATCCTTCACGGCTATCTGAAGCGTGACGGGAGCGTGGAGGGTGCACTGAAGGCCTACGTCGGCGCGTCGTCCCTGCCGCACGACGGTGGCTATGGTGCGAAGGTCATCTTCGAGCGGGATCGCATCGCCGCCGCCGCGGCGGGACGCAGCGTGCCGGTCGCGCCGATGTCTGCTGTGCCGCACTCGGCTGCTGCGCTCCCCGAAGCCGCGTCAGGGCTGAAGCTGGGCGAAGAGGCCAGTTCTGGTGCCACCAGACCCGACGGCCGGATGGTGACCGATTCACCACTGCTGCTGCCCCCGGCCGCATTCCCGGCTGAAGTGAGCTCGCCCGAGTCGGCCGCGCCTGCGCAGGCTGTCAGCCCGACCTCGACTGGCGCCTGACGGCAGTTGCCGCGCCAGGTCGCTCGGCGTCAGGTCGCGCTGCCTCAGCGTTTCAGGTGGCGCCCGAGCCTGGTGACTGCTTCCTGCAGGTTCTCCATCGGCGTCGCGTAAGAAAGGCGCAGATAACGTTCCGGCTGGTGGCGGCCGAAGTCTTTGCCTGGCACGACCGAAAGGTGGATCTGTTCGAGCAGTTCGTTGGCGAAAGCGCCACTGTCCGAGCTGAATCGGCTGCAGTCGGCGTAGACATAAAAGGCGCCGTCCGGTGCCGCCGGAACGTCAAGTCCCAGTTCTCGGAGCGCCGGAACGATGAAATCTCGGCGGCGCCTGAATTCGGCGCGGCGCTCTTCAAAAATTGCCGTGGCCTGCGGGGTGAAGCAGGCCAGCGCGGCGTGCTGGGCGAGCGTCGAGGCGCAGATGTACAGATTTTGCGAGAGTTTTTCGAACGCGCGGGTCAGTGCCGGCGGTACCACCAGCCACCCCAGGCGCCAGCCGGTCATGTGAAAGTACTTCGAAAAACTGTTGGTGACGATGATGTCGTCGCCGAGCTCGAGCGCGGTCCGCGCCGCGTCGTCGTAGCCCAGACCCAGATAGATTTCGTCGACGATCGTGAAACCGTCACGCGAGCGAACGAAGTCGACGATGCCCGCCAAGTCCTGGAAGGGGATCGAGGTCCCGGTGGGATTGGCGGGCGAGGCCAGCAAGGTGCCGCGCGCGCGCGGCCCCCAGTTGGCCTGGAGCAGCGCGGGCGTCATCTGGAAGCGCGTTTCCGGTCCGACCGGAATGGCTATCGGTTCGCCGTCGAAGGCGCTCACGAAATGTCGGTTGCAGGGGTAGCTCGGGTCGGTGAGCAGGACCTCATCGCCGGGATTGACCAGCGCACAGCAGGCCAGCGACAAAGCCGCACTTGCGCCGGCGGTGACGACAATGCGGGCCGGGTCGATCTCCAGGCCGTATCGACGCTGGTAGTCGGCCGCGATCGCGCGCCGCAGCGGCTCGATGCCCATGGCGCTGGTGTATTCGGTATGGCCGGCCCGAACCGCCCGCTCGAGCGCCGCGACGACCATCTCCGGTGCTTTGAAGTCCGGTTCGCCGATGCTCATGTGGATCACCGGGTGGCCAGCCTGCTGCAAGGCGACCGCACGCTTCATCAGATCCATCGTCTGGAAGGGTTCGATCCGGTGGGTGCGGGTCGACAGGGCAGGGGCTTTCATCGCGACGACGCTTTCGGGCTGGCGGAGGGCGGATTGTAATCGGAGCGCCGCGCGAAAGTACCCGCGGGTCTGCGGTCAGCGACCGATGAAGCCGGGCTTGTCCTTGGCCAGAAACGCGCGGTAGCCGATCCGGAAGTCTTCGGTATCGAAACAGTCGAAGCCTTCGCTATATTCAGCGTCGCTGATCGCGCCGCCCGCGCGCAGGCGGCGCGCGAAACGTTTGTGCCAGCGCGCCACCAGCGGTGCGCCGTCGGCGATTCGCTGAGCGGTTTCGCGGGCATGGGCTGCCACCTGAGCGTCCGGCACGACGCGCGTGACCAGGCGCTTCTCGCGTGCCTCTTGGGCGTCGAAGATCCGGCCTTCGAGCAGAATTTCGAGAGCGACATCGGCGCCGACCAGGCGCACCAGCGGCGCCATTTCTGGATAGGCCATCACCAGTCCCAGGTTCTTGATCGGTGCGCCGAACCGGCTGCCCTCGCCGCAGATCCGGATATCGCACAGCGCAGCGATCTCGAGTCCGCCGCCGACGCAGATGCCGTGGATCTGCGCGACGATCGGGTGGCGGCAGTCTTCGAGCGCGGCGGCGGTTGCATGCATGACGCGGCCGTATTCGATCGCCTGTGTGCGGTTGGCGCGTTCGGTCTCGAATTCGCTGATGTCGTTGCCGGGCGAGAAGCTCTTTTCACCGGCGCCGCGCAGGATGATGCAGCGAAGATCGTCATCGGCCGACAGCGCAGCGATCGCCTCGCCCAGTCCGCGCCACATGGGTTTGGTCAATGCATTGAGCTTGGCGGGCCGATTGATGACGACGGTGGCGATCGCACCATCGCGTTCGACCAGAATTTCCGGCAGATCGGTCATCGTGGTCATTCGGCGCGTACGCCGAGCTCCTTGACGAGCGTCGAGTACTTGGTGAGTTCGGTCTTGATGAACGCTGCGAACTCCTCCGGATTGCGCGGGCCGGCAGACAGCACGCCCTGCGGTTCGAGCTTGCCCTTGACCGATGGTTCGTCCAGTGTCCTCTTCACCGCATCGGCAATTTTCAGCACGAGCTCGCGCGGCATGCCTTTCGGGCCCATCACCGAATACCAGTTGGTGACGTCAAAGCCTCGGATGCCGACTTCATTGAAGGTGGGCACGTCTGGAAGTTGCGGCATGCGGGTGGGTGTCGAGATGGCCAGCGCCCGCAACTTGCCCGCCAGAATGTGCGGCAGCACGGGCGGCATGGTGTCGAAGTTCATGTTGACCTGACCCGCTAGCAGATCGGTGATGGCCTGCCCGCTGCCCTTGTACGGGACGTGATTCATCTGCGTGCCGGTGATCTTCGTGAACAGTGCGCCTGCCAGATGCTGAGAGCTGCCGATGCCTGACGAGGCATAGGTGAACACGCCGGGTTTCGAGCGCACCAGCGCCACGAGTTCATCGACCGTGCGCGCGTTCACCGATGGATGGACCACGAGGATGTTCGGCACGTAGCCGATGTAGTGGATCGGCGTGAAGTCGGTCTGCGGATCGTACGGGACCTTGAATACAAAGGGCACGATCACATTGGGGTTCGAGTGGCCCATGACCAGGGTGTAGCCGTCAGGTGCTGCCTTGGCGGCCATGTCGGCGCCGATCGCGCCGGACGCGCCAGCCCGGTTCTCGACCACGATCTGCGCCCCGAGCAGTTCGGACAGGCGCGGCGCCATGGCGCGCGCGATGATGTCGGTGCCCCCGCCCGGCGCGAAGCCCACGATCAGGCGGATCGGTTTGGACGGCCAGGCTTGCGCTTTGGCCGCGCCCGGCATGACGGATCCGGCCGCGCCTGCGGCCAGGGCGCCAAGGGCACGACGGCGTGAATTGAAATCGGCTTTCATGTGTGTCTCCTCTGTTTTATGGGTGATGCGGCCTGCCGGCAATGGCCCAGCCTTGCCGGCAGGCGGGCTGGCCCTCTTCCTGGCAAGATCAGACGGTAGCCGGCTGGCTGGTGGCCGCCAGATGGGCCATGGCCGCCAGCACACCGCCGGCGCGGATCGGGGCATCGGCCAGGCCCAGCGCCATCTCGACCCCGCCCAGCGTGCCGAGCAGGGTCAGGTCGTTGAAGTCGCCGAGGTGCCCGATTCGAAAGACCTTGTCGGTCACTTTGCCCAGACCCTGGCCCAGCGACAGGTTGAAGCGGGCCAGCGCCACCTTGCGGACCGCGTCGGCGCTGTGGCCGGTCGGCATCAGGATCGCGGTGAGGGCGGGGCTGTACTCGGCCGGTTCGGTGCACAGCACTTCAAGGCCCCAGGCCTCGACGCAGGCTCGGGTGGCTCCGGCATGGCGCTCGTGGCGGGCGAACACGGCGGGCAGCCCTTCTTCGAGCAGCATCGCGATCGCTTCGTGAAGGCCGTAGAGCAGATTGGTGGCGGGGGTGTACGGGAAATAGCCATGGGCGTTGCTGGTCAGCATTTCCTGCCAGTCCCAGTAGGATCGCGGCAGCCGCGCACTGGTGCTGGCCTGAAGCGCTTTCTGGCTGATGGCATTGAACGACAGGCCCGGTGGCAGCATCAGGCCTTTCTGCGAACCGGCGACAGTGACGTCGACCCCCCATTCGTCGTGTCTGAAATCGATCGAACCAAGCGAGGAGATGGTGTCCACCAGCAGCAGTGCGGGATGACCGGTTTCGGTCATCGCCTTGCGCACATCGGGGATCCGGCTGGTGACGCCGGTGGAGGTCTCGTTGTGCACCACGCAGACAGCTTTGATCTTGCGCGTGGGGTCTGCCGCCAGCTGCCTGGCGATCGCTTGTGGATCGGTGCCGCGGCGCCAGTCGCCTTCGATGAAGATCACCTGCAGGCCGAGCCGTTCGGCCAGTCGTTTCCACAAAGTGGCGAAGTGTCCGGTCTCGCACATCAGCACGGTGTCGGCGGGCGACAGTGTGTTGACCAGTGCGGCTTCCCAGGCGCCGGTGCCGGATGCGGGGTAGATCACTACCGGGCCCTCGGTCTGGAAGATTTTCCGGATGCCCGTCAAGACCGCATGACCGAGCCGCTGGAACTCCGGTCCCCGGTGGTCGATGGTCGGGTAGTCCATGGCGCGCAGGATGCGGTCCGGCACGTTGGTCGGGCCTGGAATCTGCAGGAAGTGCCGCCCGCTGGGGTGCGAGTTCAGGGCCAGACCTTGGGACAGTTTCATGGGCGCTCCGGGAGAGGGGGCAAGGCGCGTGCTGCGCGGTCGCCCTGGGGTGCTGAAGATTGTTGAATCGAATTTTGTATGCAAAAATTGAACGGTGCAAGCATTTCAATGTCACGCCCCAATAATGAAGTTTCCGTCTCAAGCTCACTGGCTCTGGGTTTTGCATGCAATCTATTGAAGTCCTTGCGAGCCCATTTTTGGCGCCGGCGGCCGTTGTTGCCGTTCGTCCCATCGTGCGCCGCCCGCTGCACGAAGCGGTGGCGGACCGCCTGCGCGACTGGATCACCGAAGGGCGGCTGGCGCCGGGCGTGCATCTCAACGAAAGGGTGCTCTGCGAGCAGCTCGCCGTGTCGCGAACGCCGTTGCGGGAGGCCTTCAAAGTGCTCGCTGCCGAGCGCCTGATCGATCTGCATCCCAACCGGGGTGCGGCGGTCGCGACGCTGTCGATCGACGACGTCCGTCACCTGTTCGAGCTGATGGCGGCCCTCGAAGGCCTGTCCGGCGAACTGGCCGCGCAACGCCGGACCGATGACGAATTGCGTGAAATCAAGGCCCTTCACTTCGAGATGCTGGCTGCGCATGCCCGCGGCGATCTACCGGTGTACTACCGCCTCAATCGCGCCATCCACGATGCGATCAACCGCTGTGCCCGCAACCCGATGCTCGCCGATTCCTACGACAGCGTGAACCTGCGCATTCAGAACCTGCGGTTTCGCTCGAATTTCAAGCCGGAGAAATGGGCCGCTGCGGTGGCTGAACACCAGGCGATGATCGAAGCGCTCGTTGCCCGCGACGCGCCGGGATTGCGCCAGCTTCTCGAACTGCATCTGCGCCATAAATTCCAGGCTGTGCTCGACAGCCTTTCGCATCAGGACCCGAATCGATGAACGCTCCCATCACGTCGCATGCCGTGGCCGTTCCGGCGCTCGAACGCAGCAGGCTAGCCCAGCGTCTGCGCAGGGTGCTGCGCGGCGAGGTCAGATTCGATGCGTATTCGCGCGGTCGCTATGCCACCGATGCATCGATCTATCAGATCGATCCGATCGGGGTTGTGATCCCCCGCGACGAGGCCGATGTCGGCGCGGCCATCGATCTGGCGCACGAAATGAAAGTGCCGATCCTGCCGCGCGGCGCCGGCACCAGTCAGTGCGGCCAGACAGTGGGCGAAGCCCTGATCATCGACAGCAGCGTGCATCTCAACAAGCTGATGGTCTTCGACAAGGACGCTGCCACGGTCGAGGTGCAGCCCGGCATGGTCCTCGACCATCTGAACGCGTTTCTCAAGCCGCACGGCCTGTGGTACCCGGTCGATGTTTCAACTTCGGCACAAGCCACGCTGGGCGGGATGGCGGGCAACAATTCCTGCGGTTCACGCTCCATTGCATACGGCAACATGGTTCACAACGTGTTGGGCATCGACGCCACGCTCGCCGACGGAACCCAGGAATACTTCGGGCCCTTCGGTGCAGCCGCGTCCAGGCCGATGACCTCGGCGCGCACCGGTCGACTGGTCTCGCAGCTCTTCGAACTCGGTGCCAGCGAACGCGATGAGATCGAGCGGGTCTGGCCGCGCGTGATGCGCCGGGTGGGGGGCTACAACCTCGATGTGTTCCATCCGCAGTCAGAGCGGCCGTACACCGCTGACAATTCGGTCAACCTGGCCCACCTGCTGATCGGCTCCGAGGGCACGCTCGCGTACTTCCGGCGTCTGCACCTGAAACTTGCACCACTGCCGGCGCACAAGGTGCTGGGCGTGGTGAACTTCCCGACCTTCCATCAGGCAATGGACAGCGCCCAGCATCTGGTCGCGCTCGGCCCCACCGCGGTCGAACTGGTCGACCGCACCATGATCGAACTGGCGCGCGCCAACCCGGTGTTCAGACCGGTCATCGACGCTGCCCTGATTGGCCAGCCGGACGCCATTCTGATGGTCGAATTTACGGGTGAAGACAAGGCAGCCCTGCTGCGCCGGCTGCGCGCTCTGGTCGACCGGGTGGCCGATCTGGGCCTTCCCGGCGCCGTGGTGGAAATGGCCGACGACAAGCCCCAGAAGGCCTTGTGGGAGGTGCGCAAGGCTGGTCTGAACATCATGATGTCGCTGCGGGGCGACGGCAAACCGGTGAGCTTCATCGAAGATTGCGCCGTGCCGCTGGTGCATCTGGCCGAATACACTGCGCGGCTTACGGAGGTCTTTGCCCGGCATGGCACTCGCGGCACCTGGTACGCCCACGCCTCGGTGGGCACCCTGCATGTGCGACCCATTCTGGACCTGCGCAACGGCGATGCCACCAAGATGCGCGCCATCGCCGAGGAAGCCGCCGCGATGGTGCGTCAGTACAAGGGCGCATTCTCGGGCGAGCACGGCGATGGGCTGGTGCGCAGCGAGTGGGTGGCATGGCAGTTCGGGCCGCGCCTCACCCGGGCTTTCGAGCAGGTCAAGGATCTCTTCGATCCCGACGGTCTGATGAACCCCGGCAAGATCGTGCGGCCCTCGCGCATGGATGACGCACGACTGTTCCGTTTCAAACCGGGGTATGAGTCAAAGCCCCTGCGCACCGCGCTCGACTGGAGCGCCTGGGACGTCAAAGCCGATCCGGTCACTGAGAAGGTGAGCGAGCCGGGCACCGGCGGCGACCTGGCGCAGGGCTTCGCCAAGGCAGTCGAGATGTGCAACAACAACGGCCACTGCCGCAAGTTCGATGCCGGCACGATGTGCCCGAGCTACCGAGTGACCCGAGACGAACGCCACCTCACCCGCGGCCGCGCCAACACGCTGCGGCTGGCGCTCAGTGGCCAGCTGGGCCCCGATGCCCTCGTTTCCCCCGAGATGCACGACACAATGAGTTTGTGCGTGAGCTGCAAGGGCTGCCGGCGCGATTGCCCGACGGGTGTCGACATGGCCCGAATGAAGGTCGAGTTCATGCATCACTGGCAGCAGCGCCACGGCCTCACGCTGCGCGAAAAGCTGATCGCCTATCTGCCGCGTTATGCGCCGGTGGCGTCGCGGTTCGCCGGTCTGATGAACCTGCGCGATCGGGTGCCGGGTCTGGCCCGCCTGAGCGAACGTCTGCTCGGACTGTCCGCACGGCGCAGCCTGCCAGTTTGGCGTCGCCGCAGTTTTCTGCAGTCACAGGCGGCGCTCTCGCGGGCAACTGTCGCGGCCGCGGCAGCGGGCCCCGTCCAGGCCCGCCGGCCAGCAGCCGAATCGCCCGAATCGCCCGACATTCGGGCCGGTCTGCCGATGGTGATTCTTTGGGTGGACACCTTCTCGAATCACTTCGAACCGGACAATCTCGAGGCGGCGCAGCGTGTTCTGCGGGCAGCCGGTTACAAAGTGACGCTGGCCGCCCCGGCTGGCGCGGACCCGGATCGCGCCGCCTTGTGCTGCGGGCGCACCTACCTGTCCGCCGGCCTGATCGACGAAGCGCGCCGGCAGGCTGACCGAACACTGAACGCGCTCGCGCCGCTGGTCGGGCAGGGGGCGGTGGTGGTCGGGCTCGAGCCCTCGTGTCTGCTCACCCTGCGTGACGAGTTCCTTGCCCTGAAGTTGGGCGAGCGCGCGCAGCAGGTGGCCGATGCAGCGTTCCTGTTCGAGGAGTTCCTCGTGCGCGAGCAGCGTGCCGGCCGCTGGCGGCTGCCGTTGCGCAGCATCGGCGCGCGCGTCGCGCTCGTGCACGGGCATTGCCATCAGAAGGCCTTCGATGCCTTCACGCCAGTGATGCAGGTTCTCTCCTGGGTGCCGGAGCTGACCGTCAAGCCGGTGGAATCGAGCTGCTGCGGCATGGCGGGTGCGTTCGGCTATGAGGCCGAGCACTTCGATGTGTCGATGCGCATGGCCGAGGCGAGCCTGCTACCGGCGGTGCGCAGCGCGCCCGATGACGCGCTGATCGTGGCCGACGGCACCAGTTGCCGGCATCAGATCCAAGATGGCGCGGGGCGCACGGCGCTGCACCTTGCCTGCGTGCTGGTGCAGGCGCTGGGCGCGCCGAGCCCGGGGGTCTGAACTGGCTGTGTTCCGAGATCGGGACTACGATGCATTGGGGAGGTTATTGCCCATCAACCGTGACGACTTCGAGGGAACAAATGACAGCAGCCGCTGATGGACGAATGCTGGGCCCCGAGGCCGCGGCGCCGCGTGCCCGCAATCTGCTGTTCGTCATGTGCGACCAGCTGCGCGCCGATCACTTGTCGTGCTACGGACATCCCAGCCTGAAGACCCCGGCTATCGACGCCCTTGCCGCGCGTGGCACGCTGTTCGAAAACGCCTTCGTGCAGTCTGGCGTCTGCGGTCCTTCGCGGATGAGCTTTTACACCGGTCGTTACGCCTCCAGTCACGGCGCCACCTGGAATCGGGTCCCCCTGTCAGTGGCCGAGTGGACACTGGGCGATCATCTGGGCGCGGCTGCGCGCCGCCTGACCCTGGTCGGCAAGACCCATGTGATGCCCGATCGGGAAGGGCTTGCGCGTCTGCAGATCGACGGCGACGCGGAACTGGGCCAGCTGCTGGCCCGCGGCAGCTTCAGCGAAGCCCTGCGCCATGACGGCCACCATGCCGAACCGCGGGCGCGGTATGCGCAGTGGCTGCGTCAGCAGGGATATGCCGGTGACGACCCCTGGACCGACTGGGTGATCTCGGTGCAGACCCCCGAAGGCGGCAGCGCATCGGGCTGGCACATGCGCAATGTGCATCTGCCGGCGCGGGTCCGTGAGGAGCATTCCGAAACCGCCTATACCGTGGGTGAAGCGATCGATTTCATCGAGCGCGAAGGCGAAGCCCCGTGGGCCCTGCATCTGTCTCTGGTCAAGCCGCATTGGCCTTATGTCGCGCCCGCTCCATACCACGCGATGTTCGAGGCCGGCGATGCGCTGCAGGTGCATCGCGATGCCCGCGAGCGGATCGATCCCCATCCAGTCTATGGCGCCTACATGAAACAGGAGGAATGCGCCAACTTCGCCCGCGATGAGGTCGTGGCCAAGGTGCGTCCGGCCTACATGGGGCTGGTGCGCCAGGTCGACGATCACCTGGCCCGATTGTGGGCCACGCTCGAACGCCTGGGCCGCTGGCAGGACACGCTGGTCGTGTTCACCGCCGACCATGGCGATTACCTCGGCGACCACTGGCTGGGCGAAAAAGAGTTGTTCCACGACGCGGTGCAGCGTGTTCCCCTTATCGTTGCCGCGCCGGGGCAACTCGCCCCAGGATCGCGCGAAAGGCGGCTGGTCGAGGCGGTCGATGTCGTGCCGACCGCGCTCGAGGCGCTGGGCCTGGCGCCCGCCCGGCATCGGGTCGAGGGTGCGTCGCTGCTGCCGCTCCTGGATGGCAAAGCGCCGGGCCAGTGGCGCGATGCCGCATTCTCGGAGCTGGACTACGCCTATCGCCGTGCCCGGCTCCTGCTCGGCAGAGGCCCGGACCAATGCCGCGCCTGGATGGTGCGCACCGATCGCTACAAGTATGTCCACTGGCAGGGATATCCGGCGCAGGTGTTCGATCTGGCCAACGATCCGCATGAACTGGTGGACCGGGGGCGCGATCCCGGACTGGAGGGAGTTCGCGAGGAAATGCGTGACCGGCTTGGCGAGTGGTCGCTGGGCCTGAAGCGGCGAACCACCGTCACACTGGACGATGTCACCCAAAAGACCGATGCGTACAAGCAGGCCGGCGTGTTTTATGGCCAGTGGTAACAGAACCGCGGGTCTGCCGGGTCTGCCGGTCAGCGCGCGCTGTATCGCCTTCGTGGGCCGGCTCCGCAGCAAAATTTCATCCCACCCTCAACAGGAGATTCTCAGTTGAATCGAGTCGACGGCAAAATTGCAATCGTCACCGGCGCGGCCGGTGGCATCGGTTCGGCCACCTCGCGCCTGCTCGCGCAGGCTGGTGCCACTGTCATCGCGACCGACATGCGCGAGACCGATGGCATGGCGCTGGTGGCCAGCATCGTGGCTGCGGGCGGCCAGGCGCAATACCTGACGCACGACGTCACTCGGGAGGCGCAGTGGGAAGCGGTACTGGCGCAGGTGATGGCCCAGCACGGGCGGCTCGATGTGCTCGTGAACAATGCGGGTCTTTATCGCCACGGGCGCATCGAAGATGCGCGCATGGATGAGCTCGACAAGCTCTTCGACGTCAATCTCAAGGGAGTGGTGCTGGGTACCAAGCACGCGTTCCTGGCAATGAAGCAGCGCCCGAAAGATGCCGAAAGCGCTTCGATCGTCAACCTGTCG
>JAYVOV010000421.1:0-5344 GCA_043757735.1 Burkholderiaceae bacterium | reverse complement strand
TCAGTTACGTCGAATCAGCAGCCACCGATACCCCGCCCGTGATCACCTTCAACGGCACGGCGGCCAACTGCGGTTGACAGCCGGAATTCAACTCCGACCGCCTCATTGGATCCGAGTCCGCCAGCCGCGTGGCGACGCTGGCCTGTCCGCCAGCCGCCTGGCGACGCTGGCCTCAGTCCAGGGGCAGTTCCAGGCTGCCTTTGATCGTCCAGCCGCCGGTCTCGCGGTTCAGCCCTCTGCCGATCCCGAAGTGCAGGGGCACAGGCTCGGTAGTGTCGAGCGTCAGGTACAGCGTGTGCTGCTGCTCGGCGCGGGGCGCGACGCGATCTGCCCGCCCCAGAGCCGCGTGATACTCGAGGCCTGCAGCCAGGGCGCCGGTCAGCCGACGCACCGCCTTGAACGAAGGGCCGATTTCGGCTGAGCGGGATCCCGCTTCGGCGCCGAGCGGCCATTCGACAGTCAGATTTGCCGCCAGCAGCCAGTTGCGGCTTCGCCAGCCCAGCACCGGTCGAATGTCGATCGAACCGCGGGCTGCGCGCGGGCGCTGCGGCGTGCTCGACCACTCAAAGATTGCGCCCCAGAACCAGTCGCCGTCGCCGTCGCCGTCGCCGTCGCCGTCGCCACGGGCCTGGCGCGGTATCCATTTCAGGCGCAGATGCGGGCTGATCCGATAGTTCAAGCCGGCCGGGGCACGAAGGGCAGGCACCAGGAATCCCGCCTCCACTTCCAGGGTTCGGGTCAATCCGTACGACAGTTCTGGCGTGAGGATCAGTCCGCTGGCGGGCCGGGCTTGTGAGGTGTCGGCGCCACGCCGGCGGGGGATCGAGGTGAAGTGGGTTTCGAGTTCGAACTCGCCCGGCGTGGCGATGTGATCGGTGTAGACGCGGATTTCGTCGCGCAATTCGGCCAGTGCCGGGCGGCCCGAACAGATGGCGCAAGACAGGGCGACCGCGAGTGCGGTCAGCCGTGTCCCTGGCGCTGTGTAGAATCCCAGTGTTTGCACCGCCCAGAAGATGCCTGATCTCCTCGCCAATCTCAACGACCGCCAATTGGCGGCAGTCACGCTGCCGGCCCAGCATGCCCTGATTCTTGCCGGCGCGGGCAGCGGCAAGACCCGCGTGCTCACCACCCGCATGGCTTGGCTGATCCAGACGCGTCAGGTGAGCCCCCAGGGCGTCCTGGCCGTGACCTTCACCAACAAGGCGGCGCGCGAGATGCTCACGCGGCTGTCGGCGATGCTGCCGATCGTGACCCGCGGCTTGTGGATCGGCACCTTTCATGGTCTGTGCAACCGCATGTTGCGCGCTCACCACCGCGATGCCGGGTTGCCGCACACCTTCCAGATTCTAGACTCGCAGGACCAGCTCGCGGCGATCAAACGCCTGCTGAAGACACTCAACATCGACGACGAGAAATTTCCGCCGCGCAACATCGCGCATTTCATCAATCACGCCAAGGAAGAAGGCCAGCGCCCTGCCGATGTCGAGGCTTTCGATGACTACGCCCGGCGCTGCGTCGAGCTCTACGCGGCTTACGACGATCAATGCCAGCGCGAAGGTGTGGTCGATTTCGCCGAACTGCTGCTGCGCAGCTACGAACTGCTGCAGCGCGGGCAACTGCTGCGCGAACACTACCAGCGGCGCTTCCAGCACATCCTGGTCGACGAGTTCCAGGACACCAATACGCTGCAGTACCGGTGGCTCAAGCTGATGGCCGGAGGCGGCGCGTCGGTGTTCGCGGTCGGCGACGACGACCAGAGCATCTATGCGTTTCGGGGGGCCAACGTGGGCAACATGGCGGCCTTCGAGCGCGAGTTTCAGGTGCCCAACCTGATCAAGCTGGAGCAGAACTACCGCTCGCACGCGCACATCCTCGATTGTGCCAACGCGCTCATCAAGAACAACTCGCGCCGTCTCGGCAAAGAACTCTGGACCGAGGCGGGCGAGGGCGAGCCGGTGCGGGTGTTCGAGGCGATGACCGACGGCCAGGAGGCACAGTGGATCCTGGAGGAGTTGCGCGCCCTGATCAGCGAGGGCTGGGCGCGCGCCGACGTGGCAGTGCTGTACCGGTCCAACGCGCAGTCGCGGGTGATCGAGCACGCTTTGTTTTCGGCGGGTGTGCCGTACCGCGTTTATGGCGGCCTGCGCTTTTTCGAGCGGGCCGAAATCAAGCATGCGCTCGCCTATCTGCGCCTGATCGAGAACCCGGACGACGACGGCGCGTTTCTGCGCGTAGTCAATTTTCCGGCCCGCGGCATTGGCGCGCGTTCGATCGAAGCGCTGCAGGATGCGGCGCGCCGTTGCGGCTCGAGCCTGTTCGCGGCGGTCCCAGGTCTGGCAGGGGGGGCGGGCGCCAAGCTGGCCGGCTTCACCCGGATGATCGAGGCGCTGGGCCGCGAGACCCGCCCCCTCTCGCTCACTGAATCGGTAGAGCATGTCATCGAGCGCGGCGGCCTGATCGCCCACTATCAGACTGAAAAAGAAGGCCAGGAGCGCGTCGAAAATCTGCGTGAACTCGTCACCGCGGCGGCTGCGTTTCTGGCCGAAGAAGGCATCGGCCAGGACGTGCCTGCGTCTCTGGGTGTCGCGCAGGCGGGCGCGCCCGGCGTGCCCGGCATGCCCGCGGCCGGCGCCGCTGAAGCCGGCCTGGTGCTCGATCCGGCGGCGCCCGGCGCGGTCAATATCACGCCCCTCGCGTCGTTCCTGTCGCACGCTTCGCTCGAGGCGGGCGAGAACCAGGCTGGCGAAGGCAGCGATGCGGTCCAGCTGATGACGGTGCATTCCGCCAAAGGCCTGGAGTTCGACGGCGTGTTCATCACCGGCCTCGAGGAAGGCCTGTTCCCGCATGAAAACTCGGTCACGCAGGCCGATGGCCTGGAAGAAGAGCGCCGGCTCATGTATGTGGCCATCACCCGGGCGCGCAAGCGCCTCTACCTGTCGTTCACCCAGACACGCATGCTGCATGGCCAGACGCGCTACAACCTGCGATCGCGCTTCTTCGAAGAACTTCCCCAGGCCTCGCTGAAGTGGCTCACGCCGCGCGTGCCGGCGCGCAGCGGCGGCAGCTGGCACGACCACGGCGGCGTCTGGGATGGCCGTGGTTCACAGGGGCGCGGGCGCCGCGAGGGGGTTGAGCTGGCCCGCGATGCCGATGGCGGGCGGCCCGATGCCCATGCGCTGCGTGCCGCGCAGGGCTTCGACCGCGGGGTTTCCTGGCGAATCGGGCAAGGGGTAGCGCACGCCCGCTTCGGCGAAGGTGTGATCATCAATCTGGAAGGCAGCGGCAGCGATGCCCGCGCACAGATCAATTTCGGCCGCGAAGGCGTGAAGTGGCTGGCGTTGTCGGTGGCCAAACTCACCGCCATACCCTGACCGGCAGCGCCTGCCGCTCTCATACTTCTCAGGGAACCGGCTCGAATCCCGGCTCGCCCATCTGCCACAGCAGAAAGGCGATGATGTCGGCGCGCTCTTGGTCGACCTGCTGTTTGGTATTGCCAACGCCGTGCCCGGCGTTGTAGTCCAGACGCAGCAGGATCGGTCGGCCGCTGGTCGACGCCGCGATCAGCCGCGCCGCAGTCTTGGTTGAATGCCAGACCTCGACCCGCGGATCGTTGACCCCGTGCGTCAGCATCACCGCCGGGTACGCGGTCTGATCGCGGATCTGGTGATAGGTGCTCATGGCCAGCAGCGCGCGAAATCCGGGCTCGGTGCGTTTGCTGCCGAACTCCGGGATGTTGGGTATGCCGTTGGGGGTGTCTTCGGCACGGACCATGTCGAGCGCGCCCACCGACGAGATCACTGCCGCGAACAGATCCGGGCGTTCGGTCATTGCGCGGCCGACCAGAATGCCGCCGGCAGATCCGCCGAGAATGCCCAGGCGCTGCGGGCGTGTGTAGCCCTTTGCGATCAGGAATTCGGCGCAGGCGATGAAGTCTCGCCAGGTGTTCGGCTTGGTGGCCTGATAGCCGTCCTTGTACCACTGCTCGCCGAACACGCTGGTGCCGCGCGGGTTGGCTATGGCGTGCACACCGCCTGCCTGCAGCCAGGCCATCCGGAACACCGAGTAGTAGGGTTCTTCGGTATTGCCGTACGAGGCGTAGCCGCTCAGCAGCGTGGGGCGATTGCCGTCGAGCGGGGTGTCGCGCCGGTGGATGATCGACATCGGCACCTTCTGGCCGTCGTGGCTGGGCACCATCACCTCGGTGGTCACCACATCTTGGATCGTGTCGTAGGGGCCTTTCGCCTGCAGCCCGGTGTTCTCGACGCTGCCATCGGCGCGGACCTCGTAGACCTGGCGCGCCTGGGTCCAGCCCTGCAGTTCGATCACCGCACCGGGCAGTCGAGCGTCGGTCGCGCCGCCGCCCTCGTCACTCGCCAGCGTGAAGGCGCCGTCGATGGGCAGACGCACCGGCGTCGCTTCGCCTCCCTGATACGACAGGTGCAGCAACTGTTTGACGTTGCCGGCACGGGCCTCGACATACAGGCCGTTGCTGGCCGTCCCCATGCCGGTGATCACGCGCTCGGAGTGGCCTAAGAATTCGCGAGCCTGAGCCATGCCGTCGGCACGGATGTCGAGCGCCATGACTTTGGAGCGCGGTGCCTCGCGATGGGTCAGCAGGTAGAGGGTGTCGTCGAAGTAGTCGGCGCGGGTGACTGAGTCCGGCTGATCGACCAGCTTGCGCCAGACCGGCCGGCCGGCGCGAAGGCTGGCGGCGGTGGCGACGAAGATCTTGATTTCGCGCTGCACGCCGTTGATGACCCAGCCCAGGGCCCAGCGGCCGTCGTGGGTGATGCTGACATACGGAATCTCGGCCGGGTCGATCGCGACCCCCGCGGCGCCGGCGCCCAGCACCGGCGGCAGTTGCGGCGCATTGGCGCCGACGCTCATCCGGTAGACCGCGCTGCGCTGGAATTTCTCGAGCGGCGGGGCGTTGGCCTTGAGCACCTGCAGGCGGTTCAGGTAGAGCGTGTTTTCGCCGTCCCAGCTCACGCCGGCAAACTGGGCCCGGTCGACCGGCTTGCCCACCGGCTTGCCGGTGCGGGTGTCGATCAGGTGCATGACGGCATCTTCCGATCCGCCTGCCGATACCCCGTAGGCGACGAAGCGACCCTCGGGCGAGGGCGAGAACCAGTTGATCGCGTTCGCCTGAGCGGTGCCGCGGGCCAGTGATTCCGGGTTGACCAGCAGGCGCTCCGTGCCGTTCAAGCCCTGTCGCATGTATAGCGAAAACTGATTCGCGCCGGCGTCGCGCTTTTCATAAAACCAGAGGCCCGCAGCGGTTCTGGTTGCCGCGGTCACCCGCGCCGGCGTCGCATTGTCGATGCGCCGCAGGGTCTCGACAAGG
>JAYVOV010000420.1:0-5347 GCA_043757735.1 Burkholderiaceae bacterium | reverse complement strand
GCGGTCTACCCACGGGCGGTTTTCCGCTGCTGGCGATCGCGCTGTCGTTGGCCGGGGCTGTGGTACTGGCCGTGATGTGGCTGGCCGGCTTTCTGGCGGCGCGTCCGGTGCGCGCCGCTCATGCGCTCGACTCAAAAGCCAAAGCCCCGGCCTTTTGGCGCTGGGCCGCCTGGGTCATCGATCCGCTCGCCGCGCATCTGTCGCCGTGGCTTGCTGCGCGCACGCGCTTCGCGGTGCTCGAGCGGCTGCGCCGAGGTGGGCTCGACGCCTCTCTGGCGGCCGACCAATACGTTGCCGGCAAGTGCGTGTCGGGCGTGCTGGGCGTGACGCTGGTGTCGGTGGTCTGGAGCCCTGTGGGGCTGGCGCCGCTCTTTGTGCTGGTTGGCGCCGCGGCACTGGGGTTTTTGTTGTCCGACACCTGGTTGCGCGACCGCATCCAGGTTCGTCAGCGCGCGGTGCTGCGCGAGCTGCCGTTCTATCTGGACGTCATCACGCTGGCGGTGGAGTCGGGGTTGAATCTGGCCTCCGCATTGGCGCAAGCGGCCGACAAGGGCCCGCCCGGCCCGCTGCGTGAAGAGTTCGAGCGCGTGCTGCGCGACCTGCGAACCGGCCGGGTGCGTGCCGAGGCCTTGCGGGCGATGGCCGAACGGCTGGCGCTGCCGGCGGTGGGCAGCCTGGTGTCGGCACTGATCGTGGCCGAACAGCAGGGCAGTGCGCTCGCGCCCCTGCTGCGTGCGCAGGCGGAACAACGGCGCAATGAACGGTTTCAGCGCGCTGAAAAACTGGCGCTGGAAGCGCCGGTCAAAATGCTGCTGCCGCTGCTGGTTTTCATTTTTCCGTGCACGTTCGCCGTGCTGTTGTTTCCGATCGTTGGACGCATGCTGATGGAGGGGTGGCTCAAATGAAGATCGTGATGGCCGATGGGTTCGGCGCCAGGTTGTTCGGTTGGATGGGGCGTCGCGCGGTGGGTGACGACGAGGCGTTGTGGTTGTTGCCGTGCCGGGCCGTGCACACGATCGGCATGCGGTTTTCGATCGACGTGGTGTTCCTCGACAAACGAGGGCGGGTGCTGCGTATCGACGAGGCGGTGAAGCCGCTGCGCTGCTGCTGGCATCGGCGGGCGCATTCGGTTCTGGAGCTGGCGGCGGGGGCGGCGCGCGCCTGGGGCCTGACACCGGGCAGGGTGGTCGAGCAGACGCGGGGCGTGGCTTGGATGGGATTGCTATCGGTTATGGTCTGCTGCGCGTTGACGGTGCCGCGGCCGGTGCACGCGGGGGCTCCCACGGTGGCAGATCAGCTGACGGTCAGCATGGCGTTTGAGACCGAATGGCAACCCGATCCAGAGCGCTCGCATGACGACAGCGCGGTCCGGGCGCCGGCGGGCCCGAACGGACCCCGCGAGGACGCGTCCCGAGATTCATCGAACGCGGCGTCAGTCACCTCGGGCCGTGCCGCGTTGCCGCCGATCCGGCTCGTCCGTGCACTGGCGCCCGAGACCGTCTCGCGGCTGCTCGATGAGGCCGAGAGTCTCTACCGCGGTCGGCAGTGGTCGCAGGCGATGGCGGCCTACAAAGGCCTGCTCGAACTGGATCCGGGCAACCGGAAAGGGTGGCTGCGAATCGGCAACCTGCACCATCAACGCAACCAGCTGGGCGCGGCGGCCAGCGCGTATCGAAAAGCAGCGCAGGGCGCAGCGGCTGGTGCTGGTGCTGGGGCTGGTGCTGGTGCTGGGGCTGGTGCGGCTGGTGCGGCTGGTGCGGCTGGCGCTGCGGTGCTGAGCGATGCCGAAGTGCCCGTTCGCGCCAAAGCGCTCGCGAATCTCGTCGCGGTGAATATCGAGCTGGCGCGCGAAGCTTTGAATGATCTGCAGTCCATGCCCTTGCCGCCCGACTCACCCACCGCCAGTCTGCGCGAGTCGGCGGCAGCCGACCTGCGGCGACTCGAGAACGAAACGAGATCGGCGCCTGCCGCGGCCCCCGCTCAGAGTTCGGGTGCACCGCGCCTGAACGAACGCCCCTCGGGTGCAGCGCGCCTGAATGAGCGCAGCGATCAGCAAGCAACGATGCCGCGCACGGGTCATCCCAGTGTGATCGAACGCTCGCCAACACTCGGCATAGGCGCTCGCGCCACGGTCGAATACCTGCGTGATCCGCCGGTCAATCCGGTGGGCGTGTCCCGAGACCGGCGATGAGCCCGCGGGCCAACCGGCAGCCCAGGGCCGTGCGCGGCTTTGCCGCGCTCGAGGCGTTGCTGGCGCTGCCGGTGGTGCTGTTCACCGGGCTGTCCGCGTTGCAGTTCGGTCTGGTGCTGCACGCCCGCCAGGCGGTGATGCACAGCGTCACCGAAGGGGTGCGCAGCGGTGCGGTGGGTCACGCGGCGCCCGAGGCCATCGAACGCGGCATTGCACGCGGCTTGAGCCCCTGGCTGTTCGGCGCCGATGGCGCCGCCGATCACCTGGCCGGCATCGCACGCACGCAGGCGCATCTGGTGGTGGGCAAAGCCGCGGGGTGGGTGAGGTGGCGCCAGTTGTCGCCCACCGAGCGCAGCTTCGACGATTGGGCGGTGCCGGCCCTGGACGAGCATGGCGTGCCGATCGAAGGCACGCGCGAGATCCCGACCGACAACCTCGAGGCGCGCGCTTTGCACAGCGCGCCGCGCAGTGGCGTCTCCCACCAGACCCTCGCCGATGCCAATCTCCTGAAAGTTGAATTCACCTATGGAGTTCCGCTCTCCGTGCCGCTGGCGGGGCGTCTTGGCGCATGGGTGATGCGTATTGTCGATGGCTGCGCGCCGCCCGATGAACGCCGCCTGGCGGCTGTATCTCTGGGGCGTCCGGCGGCCTCGAGCGCCGCCCGCGCCTGGACCTGTGCGTTCTACGACGCGCGGGAGGTTGACGGCAGAGCCTTGCCGAGGTGGCCGGTGCGGGTGGCGTCGGTTGCGCGCATGCAGCAGGCGGCACGGCACGCCGGCTCGCCCGACGAAGCCCCGCCGCTGCCGGCGGCGACGAGCCTGGGTGCGGGGGCGGTCGCCGAGCGGCCCGTCGTGCCACCGCGGCCCTCCACGACGAACCCGGCGGGCAGCAAGCCGCAGGAAGACGGGAGCGAGAACCGGGGGGACGGGTTCCTGCAGATCGGCGGGCAGACGCCGTGGCCGGCGCCGGGGGTGTGCACCACGCCGTGACGGCGGCGCTGCGCCGATCGATTCGGTGCTGACACGATCGATTCGGTGCTGACACGACCGAATCGGTGCTGACACGATGGATTCGGTGCCTGCTTGAGTCGCGTCGTCATGGTATGGTTTTGCCCGCAGTCCGTGCCTCTGTTCAGGGCCCGCTCGGCCCGTCCGTGACGCAGCCCAAAGATCGGCCTCCGGCTCTCGATGACCAACACACGACGCAACGCCATTCGCCACGCCATGCACGCGGCATTGTCATTGATGCCAGCACGCCCGGTGGTGTCGCGCCTGCTGGCGCTTGCCGCGGCAGGCGCTGCGGCTCCGGCAGGCGCTGCGGCTCCGGCAGGCGCGACAACTCCAGCCACCGCGGCCACCGCAACACCCCCGGCCGCCTCATCTGCTGAACCGCCCCGCGTGATCCGTGTCGGCCCTCTCGAAGCACTCAAAACCCCGTCCCAAGCCGCTCGTGTCGCCACCGACGGCGATACGATCGAAATCGAACCCGGCGTCTATCGCGGCGACGCCACGGTGTGGCCGCAGGCACGCCTGCAGTTGCGCGCTCGCCTGGCGGGCACCGTCAGATTGCTGGCCGACGGCGCCGCCGCCGAAGACAAGGCCATCTGGGTGCTTCGAAACGGGTCCTTCGATATCCAGGGCATCGCCTTCGAGGGCGCGATCGTGGCGCACGCCAACGGCGCCGGCATCCGCTTGGAGCGCGGTTCACTGCGCCTGTCGGACTGCCGCTTCGCCGACAACGAAATGGGACTGCTGACCGGCAACGAGGCCGAGACCGAACTGATCGTGGCGCGCTGCGAGTTCCAAGGTCGCCGCCAGGGCAGACAATTCGGCCACAACCTCTACGTCGGCAGAATCGGCCGTTTGCGCGTCACTGAAAGCTGGTTCCACACCGCCTTCCAGGGCCACCTGTTGAAAACCCGCGCCCGTGAGAGCGTGGTGATCAACAACCGCCTCATCGACGGCCCGCATGGCCAGGCGAGCTACGAGCTCGAGTTCCCGGACGGTGGCGACGTGCTGGTGCAGGGCAATCAGATCGTGCAGGAGCGCACGACGCAGAACACGGTGATGGTGTCGTACGGCGCAGAAGGTTATCCATTTGCCAAAAACCGCCTTCGAATGTTCGACAACACGCTGGAGAATAAAGCCGCTGCAGGCGTATTTGTTCGTGTCGCGCCCGGTAGCGTGGAGGTCAGCCTGAAGAACAACCGATGGATCGGGCAGGGCGGGTTTCAGGGAGTTTCGGGTTGAGCGCGGCCAGGAGCTGGAATGTGGACAGGCGCCGCCGCCTGCTTGCGCAGTCGATCCCGGCGATCCCTGCTGGCGCGGCGGCCATTTGGCTGAGCGGGTGTGAGCCGCCTGCCTCAGAGCAGTCGCCATTGGCTGAGCCGGTGGCCAATTTTTTGAGCAAGGATCTGGCCTGGTACCGCGATCAATTCATCGCTGGCAACGCAGAGCCGCGCCGAAAGGTGGCAGTTGCCCCCAACGGCTTCTACGCGCCCAACCTCTCGCGCGACTGGCGTCTGCAGGGCGAGCAGCGCGGCACGCTGATCACACAGACGCGTGCCATCTACGTGATGGCTGCCGGGTACGAGGTCAGCGGTGAGCCCGCCTATCGCGATGCGCTGCTGAGAACGGCCGATTTCCTCTTGACGAAATGGCGTCACCCCAGAGAGCCAGGTTTCTGGGTCAAAGAGGTGGCGCCTGATGGCAAGGTACTCAACGACGACGTGCACTTCTATGGCCAGATGCACGCAATCTTCGCCCTGGCCCACGCCTATCGGTCGACGCAGGAGAAGCGATTCCTCGATGCCGCGCTGAACACCTGGCTGAATCTGGACATTCGAGCCCTGGTCGCGGGCAAGCGGCCCGGCTATTCACTGACCGGCTTGAACATCGCGATGCATGCTTTTGAAGCGATCCTCGCCCTCCATCGGGCCGCGCCGTCCAGGGTATTGTTCGATGACCTGGGCTTGCTGGGCGAGCGAATTCTCAAGCACTTTATGAACGAGAAGGAAGGCTACTTTTACGAGAGCCTGACCGAAGACCTCAAGCCGATGCCCGGTGGCGAGATCAACATGGGGCACAACTTCCAGATGGCCTTCCTGTTCAGCCGCGCTGTTGCATCGGGTCTGCCCGAGAAGTTCCTCGATGCCGC
>JAYVOV010000419.1:0-5350 GCA_043757735.1 Burkholderiaceae bacterium | reverse complement strand
CGATGAAAAATCGCGCAACCCGCCGGCGATGCCTGCTTGTTCTTGGCGCCGTGCTGGCATTGCCGCCGATCGGATCGGCCCTGGCCCAGACAACGCCGCAGCCGTTCCCGAACAAGCCCATCAAGCTGGTGGTGCCACACGCCGCCGGTGGTAACTCGGACGCTTTCGGGCGGATCCTCGCGCTGCGATTGTCCGACCGGGTCGGTCAGCAAGTGGTTGTGGAAAACAGGCCCGGTGCGGGCGGTACGATCGCCTCGGCCTTCGTCGCACGCTCGGCGCCGGATGGCTACACGATACTGGTTGCCGACAACGGCACGCATGCCATCGCGCCGACCCTGTATGGTTCCAAGCTTCCCTATCACGTCGTGCGCGATTTCAGTCCAATCACACTGGCTGCCATGTTCCCGACAGTGCTGCTGGTGCATTCCGCGGTGCCGGCGCACACCGCCCAGGAGTTCATTGCGCTGGCCAAGGCGCAACCGGGCAAGCTCACGTTTGCGTCGGCAGGAACCGGTAACGGTTCGCACTTGGCGCTGGAGCTTTTTCGCTACGCCGCGGGCGGGCTCGACATGGTCCATGTTCCCTACAAGGGCGGGGCGCCGGCAATCCAGGCACTGGCCGCCGGCGAGGTGCAGATGACCGCAGTCAGTGTGAACACCTCGCTGCCGCACCTGAAATCGGGAAGAGTTCGTGCGCTCGCGCTGCAATCGAGCAAACGCTCGCCAGCGCTGCCCGATCTCCCGACGCTGGCCGAGGGCGGCATCAACGGCGCCGAGGCTGACAGCTGGCTGGCCATCCTGGGGCCGGCGGGCATCCCCGCCGACATCGTGGCCAAGCTGAACCGCGAAATCGCAGCCACGCTGAATCTGCCCGAGGTGAAAGAGCGGCTCGCGCAGCTCGGCCTGGAAGTAGTGGGTTCTTCGGTTGCCCAGTATCAGCAGTTGCAGGAGCGCGACGTTCTGAAGTGGGGCGAGGCAGTCAGGCGCTCTGGTGCGGTGGTGGAGTAAGCCATGAACCAGACACTTCGTTCAAAACTCGAAGCCGGCCAATTCGTCAGCGCGCCCGGCGTGTTCGACATGTTCTCGGCCCGCATCGCTGATCGACTCGGCTTTGCCGCGCTCTATATGACTGGCTACGGCGTTTCGGGCTCGTATCTGGGCCAGCCGGACGCCGGCCTGGTCACCTACACCGACATGGTGTCGCGCGCCGCGACCATCGCCGAAGGCATCACGCGCCCGCTGATTGCCGATGCTGACACCGGATTTGGCGGCCTGATCAACATCCGGCGCACTGTGCGCGGTTACGAAGCGGCCGGCGTGCAGGGCATCCAGATCGAAGACCAGGAGATGCCCAAAAAATGCGGCCACACGCCCAATCGCCGGGTTGTGCCCTTGAAGGACATGCTCAAGCGCATCGAGGTTGCAATCGAATCACGACGCAGTCCGGATTGCCTCATTATCGCGCGCACCGATGCCCGCACCAGCCTGGGCCTTGCTGAGGCAATTGCCCGCGGCAGGGCATTTGCCAAGGCCGGCGCAGACATCGTTTTCATTGAATCGCCGGAATCGGCAGACGAGTTCAGCCAGGTCGGCGCTGAACTCGCCGGCCACGCCTGGCTGATCGCAAACATGGTGCCGAGCGGGCGCTCGCCAGAGTTGTCGGTCGAGCAGCTGAAAAGCATGGGTTTCTCGGCGGCGATCTGGCCGAGCGTGGGCATGGCGGCGGCGTGCGCGGCGCTGGAGGCAGCCTACAGCCATCTCGCCGAGGAAGGCATCACCCGCGGCCAGCCGGTGGCGGCCTGGACCATGGCGCAGCTCCATGACCTGATGGGCTTTCAGGATGTCTGGGATTTCGAGCGCCGGCACGTCGAGGCGCCCTGAGCGGGCAGCTCGTCGGCCTGCCTCGGGGGCTGTCGGCGTTCAAACTCAGAGCAGTTTCTGCAAGGCTGGCCAGACATTGGCCAGCAGCATCGGCTGAGCCTCTTCGGTGGGGTGAATGCGATCGCGCTGAAACAGCTCGATCCGCTCGCCCACGCCGTCGAGAAAAAACGGCACCAGCGCGCAGCGTCGGGCGGCGGCCACCTCGCGATACAGGCGCTCGAACTGCTCGCCGTAGCTGCGCCCATAGTTGGGCGGCATGCGCATGCCCAGCATCAGCACGCGAGCGCCGCTGGCCTGTGCGGTTGCCACCATGGCGTCCAGGTTGAGCTGGGTGGCTGCGAGGTCGAGGCCGCGCAAGGCGTCGTTTCCGCCCAATTCCAGAACCACCACCCGCGGGCGGTGCTGGCCGAGAAGCGGTGCGAGGCGGGACTGTCCCCCGGCAGTCGTTTCGCCGCTGATGCTGGCGTTGAAGGACTGGAAGGGTGCTTTGGCCGCAGCCAGTCGCGCGGCCATCAATGCGACCCAGCCGCTGCCGCGCCGCAGACCGTATTCGGCCGACAGGCTGTCGCCCAGCACTAGCACGAGCGGGTTCGTTTTGCCTGCCGGCGCAACGCCAGCAGGTTTAGGGGTCGCCGCTCGTGCGTCGGGCACGATGGCCGTAAGGATCACGCCCGAGCCGGCACCCACTAACGGTAGACTCGCCAGCGTCGCAAGCATCTGGCGCCGAGACCAGCGGCGCGAGGACGGAACGGGACCGCCAACGACAAATGGCGGCGCCTGATCACACAATTGCGGCTTCATAGGCTTCTCGAACAGCCCCGGAACGGGGCGCACATTGACTGGAACGACTCATTCATGACTGCGATTATCGTCGAGCATCTCTCCCGACGCGTACGCGATGCCGACGGCTGGTTGTCGATTCTCGAAGACATCTCTTTCACGATTTCGTCGGGCGCCACAGCGGCGATCGTCGGGGCGTCTGGATCGGGCAAATCGACCCTGCTGGGTCTGCTGGCCGGACTCGACATTCCCGACGCGGGCAAGGTGATCATCGGCGACCAGAGCCTGTTCGATCTCGACGAAGATGCCCGTGCCGCCTGGCGTGCGCGCCATGTCGGCTTCGTTTTTCAGACCTTCCAGCTCCTGCCGCAGATGACAGCACTCGAGAACATCATGCTGCCGTTGGAGCTGGCTGGCGATGCCAGTGCTGCTGAGCGCGCGCGCGAACTGCTGAATCGGGTAGGCCTGGCCGATCGCGCCAAACACTATCCGCGCACTTTGTCGGGCGGCGAGCAGCAGCGGGTCGCTCTGGCGCGGGCATTCGCCGGCGCGCCACCGCTGCTGTTTGCCGACGAACCGACCGGCAGCCTCGACGCCGCAACCGGCGAACGGGTGATCGAGCTGCTGTTTGAATTGAATCGTGAAGCGGGTGCGACCTTGGTTCTAGTCACGCACGACGAGAGTCTCGCTTCGCGCTGTCAGCAGCGCATCACCTTGAAAGCGGGCCGCCTGCAGCTTGCCTGAGGGCCGCCTTCGGGACACTTGCAAATCGTAATTTATAATTGCAATATAGGTGCATACGCATGTATATTGCATCATTATGCGACCAATCCAAAACATACCATTCGCCACGATCATCAATCTGATGCGTGCAAGCTCGCTACTGGAAGAGCGCTTTGCCGGCGAACTGGCCTCCGTGCACGGAGTGGCCGTCAACGAGGCCATGCTGCTGATGCACCTTGAGCGCGCGCCGCTGTCCCGGTTGACTCGTATCGACTTGGCCAAACGCCTGCATCTGAACGCCTCCACTGTCACGCGCATGGCGGCGCCGATGGAGAAGACCGGTCTGGTCACGCGTCAACCCGATGCCAGGGACGCAAGGATGGCCTACGTCGCCTTGACTGAAATCGGGCTGAAGGTCGCAGGTGAGGTCCGCACGACGATGCAGCGAAGATCAGCGGACTGCTTTCGTGACAGGTGGACCAACGAGGAAATCTCGACCCTTGCGCGTCTGCTGGCCCGCTTGAGCGCCAATGAGCCAGGCGATCTTTTCTGATGGGCAAGCCCTGTGTTCACCTGATATCGGGATCGACTTGGCAAAACCACCTATGCCGTTCGATCGGCGACGGTGGCGTCTGGGGCCGGGCTCATGGGAAATCGGCCGCGCCGCCATCAGCCGCTCTGCGATCACCTTCCGTGAGATCACCCGCCGCGTGATCAGCCGCAGCGAGGGCATCGCCAACACGGCCGATCCACGCCTCAGTAGCCGGATCGGCGGCACTCTCGAGCGGCGCAGTGCCGGCTCTGCGCTGCGACAGGCGTTTTTCGATCGGACCGGCCATCAGCTTGCCTAGCTCCACTCCCCATTGGTCAAACGGGTTGATTCCCCACAGCCAGGCCAGTGTCACTGTCTTGTGTTCATAGAGCGCAATCAAGGTGCCCAGCGATCGCGGTGTGAGGCGACCGATCAGCAGGCTCGAGGAGGGCCGGTCACCGGGATGCACGCGATGCGGGGCCTCGCGGGTGGCCTGCTCGGCAGGCATGCCCTGCGCCGTCAGCGCCTGCACCACGTCTTCGAGGCTGCGTCCCAGCATCAAGGCTTGTGCCTGCGCAATGGCGTTGGCCAGCAGCGTCTCGTCGCGGTGCTGCGGGTCGTGTGCATCAGGCAGCGCCAGCAGGAATTCCACCGGGTGTGCATTCGTGCCTTGATGCAACGCTTCGAAGAAGGAGTGCTGGGCATCGGTGCCGGCCGAGCCCCAGATGACCGCAGCCGAGCGCCAGGGAATCGGATCGCCGTCGGCGCTCACGGACTTGCCGTTGCTCTCCATCTGCAGCTGCTGCAGGTAGCTGGGCAGACGCTTCAGGGGATCGCAATACGGCACCACTACCTCGGTGGCGGCGGGATCGAGCAGGCGGTTCCAGAACGCAGTCAGCGCGAGCATCAGCGGCGCATTGCGCGCGGCGGGCGCCGTCGCAAAGTGCTCATCCATGGCCCGCGCGCCGGCCAGAAATTCGCCGAAGGCGGCAGCGCCGATCGCGATCATCAGCGGCAGCCCGATCGCCGACCACAGCGAATATCGCCCACCCACCCAGTCCCAGAACGGAAAGAGCGTTTCGGCGCCGATGCCGCTGGCCGCGGCAAGGTCGGGCGCAGCGGTGACGCCGGCGAGATGGCGAGCGAGCCCCTTCTCAGAAATGCCCGCTGCGCGCAGCCATTGCACGATGGCTTTCATGTTGAGCGCCGTCTCGAGCGTGCGCCAAGATTTCGATGCGATGACGACCAGTGTCCGATCGGGTTCCAGACCCGCCTGCAGCGCCGTCCACGCGGCGGGATCGACGTTGGACAGGAAATGCACGCGCGGTCCGCCATTGGCGAACCGGACCAGGGCCTCGCAGGCGAGCTGCGGGCCCAGGTGCGAGCCGCCGATGCCGACGTTGACGATATCGGTGATGCGCGCGCCGCGCTCGCC
>JAYVOV010000418.1:0-5370 GCA_043757735.1 Burkholderiaceae bacterium | reverse complement strand
GCGTATCAATGCAATGACCCGCCTCCTCGAACGACTGCTCGCGCCGCGGCTAGCGCCGGTGCACGGCTGCTTCTTCGATTGCCTGCTGTTCGATGTCGGCGCCCGTGTCGGGTCTGTGCTGGCACGCGCACAGGCATGCCGGATCAATCTGCGCACTTTCACGTCGGGGCTCGCGTCGGGACAATTGGGCATCAGCCTGGATGAAACGGTCGGCCTCGGCGATGTCGCCGACCTGGCCTATGTGTTCAGCGGCGAGCGCGTCGATGACGCACGACTGCAGACGGCGCTCGATTCCCTCGGTGTCGAACCCGACTCGATCGGGCCGTCGCTGCGACGGGTCGGCGCCGTGCTCACGCACCCGGTGTTCAACCGCTACCACAGCGAGACCGAATTCATGCGCTACCTCAAGCGCCTGGAAAACCGCGACATCTCGCTGGTGCACTCGATGATCCCGCTGGGCTCGTGCACGATGAAACTCAACGCCGCTGCCGAGATGGCGCCGGTCAGCTGGCCCGAGTTCGCCAATCTGCACCCGTTCGCGCCCAAGGAGCAGGCACAGGGCTACACGCGGATGCTGGGCCAGCTGGCCGAATGGCTGGCGGAGATCACCGGCTTCGCGGCGGTCTCGTTTCAGCCCAACTCCGGCGCGCAGGGTGAATACGCCGGCCTGCTGGCGATTCGCAACTATCTGATCGCTCAGGGCCAGGGCCATCGAGATGTCTGCCTGATTCCAGCCTCCGCGCACGGCACCAACCCGGCCTCGGCCCAGATGATGGGCCTGAAGATCGTCGTCGTGGCCTGCGATGCGCAGGGCAATGTCGACATGGGCGATCTGGCCGCCAAGATCGCGGCGCATCGCGAGGCGCTCGCCGTGCTGATGGTGACTTACCCGTCCACCCACGGCGTGTTCGAAGACACGATCCGCGAGATCTGCGCCCAGGTGCATGGCGCCGGCGGCCAGGTCTACATGGACGGCGCCAATCTGAACGCGCAGGCCGGTCTCACCCAGCCCGGACTGATCGGCGCCGATGTCTGCCACATGAATCTGCACAAGACCTTCTGCATTCCACACGGCGGCGGCGGGCCGGGCATGGGGCCGATCGCGGTCGCGGCCCATCTGGCCGGACATCTGCCGTCGGATCCGTACGCCGCGGGCATGGCACTGACCAGCGGCTCGGCGGACACGCGGCGCATGGGCGCGGAAAAGGGCGCGGAAAAGGGCGCGGAAAAGGGCACGGGACAGAGCGCGGAAAAGAGCGCAGGACAAAGCGTGGACCAGGGTGCAGTCTCGGCGGCGCCGATGGGCAGCGCGCTGATCACCACCATCTCGTGGATGTACATCCGCATGATGGGCGCCAGCGGCATCCGCAAGGCCACCGAGATCGCCATCCTGAATGCCAACTATATGGCGCACCGGCTGCGCGACTTCTTCCCGGTGCTGTATGCAGGCGCCAATGGCCGCGTTGCCCACGAATGCATTCTCGACATGCGCCATCTCAAGGCCGACTTCGGGGTCAGCGCAGAAGACGTGGCCAAGCGCCTGATGGACTACGGTTTCCATGCGCCCACACTGTCGTTCCCGGTTGCGGACACGCTGATGATCGAGCCCACCGAATCAGAATCCAAGGCGGAGCTCGACCGATTCTGCGACGCGATGATCGCGATTCACGGCGAGCTGCAGGCGATCGCCAGCGGCGAACTCGACCGCAGCGACAACCCGCTGAAATGCGCCCCGCACACCGCCCAGGAAATCGCCGGCGTCTGGCCGCACGCGTATTCACGCGAACAGGCCGCGTACCCGCTCCCTTACATCCGCGAAGCGAAGTTCTGGCCGAGCGTGAAGCGGGTCGACAACGCAGCTGGCGACCGTCAGCTCGTCTGCACCTGTCCGCCCGTATCCGACTACGCCTGAGCGCCGCAACAAGGAACAACCCGAGATGGCCGATCCGCAACTGACCGACTACTACCGACTGCGCGCGCCGGCCTATGAAGCCCTCTACGACAAGCCCGAGCGCCAGGCCGATCTGTCGGCCATGGTGGCCTGGCTGCGGGCCGAGCTGGCAGGCCACGACGTGCTCGACCTGGCCTGCGGCACCGGCTGGTGGACCGAGCGCTACGCGGCCCAGGCGCGCAGTGTGCTGGGCCTGGACATCAACCCGGAAGTGCTGGCCATCGCGCGCGCCAAGGGGCTCGATCCGCAGCGTGTGCGTTTTCGCGAAGGCGACGCCGCCCGGCTGGCTCTGCCGGAAGATATCAGCGACTGGCGGCCCACAGCAGTGTTTGCGGGCTTCTGGTGGTCCCATCTGCGGCGTGCCGAGATCGCCGGATTCCTGGCCGATCTGCGCGCGCTGACCGGACCCGACGTGCGCGTGATCCTGATCGACAACCGCTACGTGCCCGGCAGCAGCACGCCGATCGCCGAAACCGATGCCCAGGGCGACACCTGGCAGCGGCGCCCGCTCGCCGATGGTTCGACTCATCGGGTGCTGAAGAACTTCCCCGACGATGAACAGCTGCGAGATCACCTGGGGCAGGCGCTCAGTGGCATCACCCTGACACACTGGCATCACTATTGGGCGGCCTGCGGCCTGACCAGCCGCCGCTGTGCGCCGGCATCTCGCCCAAGCCAGCCCGCCACCCACGGCACCGGAGACCCGTCATGACCGACCGCACCAGCGCACCGCTTGCGCATGTTCCTTTGGACGCCGTGCATCGCGAACTGGGGGCGAAGATGGCGGGGTTCGCGGGCTGGGACATGCCGATCCAGTACCTGTCGGGGCTCAAGGCGGAGCATCTGCACACGCGCAGCAAGGCGGGCTTGTTCGATGTGTCGCACATGGGGCAGTTGCGCATCACCCCGCGCGATGGCCGCCTCGATACTTTGCATCAGCAGCTGGAAGCAGCGCTGCCGATCGATTTCGAGGGCTGGACAGCCGGGCTGCAGAAGTATTCGTATCTGCTCAACGCACAAGGCGGCATCGAAGACGATCTGATGCTGGTCAACCTGGGCGACGAAGTACGCATGGTAGTCAACGCCGGCAATCGGGAGCACGACCTGGCCATGCTGCGCGGCCTGTGCCCTGATCTGTCGATCGAATGGATCGACGCGGCCCTGATTGCGCTGCAGGGGCCTCTGGCGCAAGCGGCGCTCGAACGGCTCGACCCGCAGGCCGCGACGATGCTGTTCATGCAGGCGCGCAGCCTGGATCTGCTGGGCAGCGCCTGCTTCACGACCCGCTCCGGCTACACCGGCGAAGACGGCTACGAGATCTCGTTGCCCCGCGATCAGGCCGAAGCGATCGTCCGGCGGCTGCTGAGCGACCCGACGGTGGCGCCAGCGGGACTGGGTGCACGCGACACCCTGCGCCTGGAGGCGGGCCTGCCGCTGCACGGCAGCGACATCTCGCCGTCGGTATCGCCGGTCGAAGCGGGCTTGAGCTTCGCGATCCCGAAGTCGCGTCGCAGCGGCGGCGGCAAGGCCGGCGGCTTTCCGGGCGCGCCAGTCGTGTTGCGCCAGATCGCCGAGGGGCCGCGTCGCAAACTGACGGGCCTGAGTTCGTTCGAGCCGGTGCCGATCCGCGCCCATGCGCAGATCGTCGACGGCCACGACAGGGTGGTGGGCGAAGTCACCAGCGGAACCGTCTCGCCGTCATTGGGCAAACCGGTGATGCTGGCGATGATCGATGCTGAAGTGATCCGCGAGAGCGGCAGCACTGCGTTGAAGGCGGTGGTGCGCGACCGGCGGCCTGCTGTCCACCTGACGCCGCTGCCCTTCGTGCCCAAGCGCTACAAGCGCTGATCGGCGCTGGCGCCCGGTCGGCACCGCCCATACGACCGATGTTGTCGCCACTGCGCAGCAGACTGCGCAGGGTGGCCAGCGCACCATCGGGTCCGCCGAAACGCTGCAGGTAGAGCGCGGCGTCCGGACTCAGAAATTCGACCGGTCGACGGCCGAGCACTTCGCTGGATTGTCTGCCGATCCGGTGCAGCCGAGCCTGACGCAAAGAGCTCGGCGCTCAAGCATCGTTGCGGGTTTTCGAACTTATTCAAGACGAATCACATCCGGAAAATCTTCCCCGGATTCAAAATATTGTCGGGATCGAAGGCGCGTTTGATGCGGCGCATCAGATCGATCGCATCTTCACCCACCTCCTCCACCAGAAAGTCCATCTTGTGCAGGCCGATGCCGTGCTCGCCGGTGCAGGTGCCGTCCATGCTCAAGGCCAGCCGGACGATCTCGTCGTTCAGGCGCTCGGCTTCTGCCATCTCCTGGGCATCGTCCGGGTTCACCAGCAACACCGCATGGAAATTGCCATCGCCCACATGGCCCAGCAGCATGGTCGGGAAGTTGGCGGTGTCCAGAATGCGGCGGGCGCCGGCAATGGAGTCCGCCAGGGCGGAGATCGGCACGCAGGTATCGGTGGAGATGGCGCGGCAGCCCGGCCGAACCTGCAGGCAGGCAAAATACGCGTTGTGGCGGGCGTTCCAGAGCCGGGTGCGGTCTTCGGGCCGGGAGGCCCACTCGAAGTTCTGGCCACCCTGCTCATGGGCGATCGACTGAACCAGTTCGGCCTGCTCGCGCGCCGAGGCCTCGGTGCCGTGAAATTCGAAGAACAGCGTCGGCATCTCGCGCAGCGTGGTGTGGCTGTGGGCGTTGATGGCGCGGATCGACTGTTCACACAAGAACTCGCTGCGTGCGATCGGCACGCCCAGCTGAATGGTCTGAATGACGGTGTTCACCGCGGCCGCCATCGATTCGAAGCTCACCACTGCAGCGCTCATCGCCTCGGGCATGGGGTACAGCTTGACGGTGATCTCGGTGATGACCCCCAGCGTGCCCTCCGACCCGATGAACAGGCGGGTGAGGTCATAACCGGCCGCTGACTTCTTGGCACGCCCGGCGGTGCGAATGACCTTGCCGTCGGCGGTGACCACGGTGAGCGAAAGCACGTTCTCGCGCATCGTGCCGTAGCGCACCGCGTTGGTGCCGGACGCACGAGTCGCACACATGCCGCCGATGCTGGCATCGGCGCCGGGATCGATCGGAAAAAACAGACCTGTGGACTTCAAATGGTCATTGAGCTGCTTGCGCAGCACGCCCGCCTGCACCGTGACGGTGAGGTCTTCAGCGTTCACGCTGAGCACCGCGTTCATCTGCGACAGATCGATTGTCACCCCGCCCTGCACCGCCAGCAGATGACCCTCGAGCGACGACCCGGCGCCATAGGCGATCAGCGGATACCGATGCGCGCGGCACAGCTTGACCACGTCGGCAACTTCTTCGGTGGTGCGAGCAAAAACCACTGCCTCGGGCGGGGTCATCGGGAACGGCGACTCGTCGCGGCCGTGGTGGTCGCGAACCGCCTGAGC
>JAYVOV010000417.1:0-5372 GCA_043757735.1 Burkholderiaceae bacterium | reverse complement strand
GTGGATTGCGCATTGTCTCCGGACGCACCGAAAGCCATGTGATGCTGGTCGATCTGCGCGCCAAGGGCATTACGGGCAAGCTGGCCGAAGCGGTCCTGGGCAGCGCACACATCACCTGCAACAAGAACGCGATCCCCAATGACCCAGAAAAACCGTTCGTCACCAGCGGGATTCGACTGGGTTCGCCGGCCATGACCACCCGCGGCTTCGGCGTGGCCGAAGCGGTGAAGGTGGGTCACCTGATCGCCGACGTGCTCGACGCGCCCGACGATGCCGGGCGGATCACGGCGGTGCGCGCCCAGGTGGCAGAACTGACCGCCCGCTTCCCGGTCTATCACTGAGCGGGTGGGACCTGGGCTGCTGTCGGGCTGACTGAGCGTGCACTGCCCTTTTTGCGATCACGTCGACACCCAGGTCATCGACACCCGCGCGTCAGACGACGGCGACGCCATCCGGCGGCGCCGCCGTTGCCCCAACTGCGACAAACGCTTCACCACCTATGAGCGGATCGAGCTCTCGATGCCCGCGGTGGTCAAAAAGAACGGCTCGCGCGCCGAATTTGATCGTCGCAAGCTGCGCGGCTCGTTGCAGCTGGCGCTGCGCAAGCGTCCGGTCAGTCTCGAGCAGGTCGACGCGGCAACCCATCGGATCGAAGACAAACTGCTCGCGCTGGGATTGCGCGAAGTGCCCAGCGAACGGATCGGCGAACTGGTGATGCGCGAATTGAAGCGCCTCGACAAGATCGCGTACGTGCGCTTCGCGTCGGTTTATCGCAGTTTCGAAGATGTCGATGAATTCGCCGATGCCGTCCAGGAAGTCAAACCGCGGCGGCCGCGCGGCTCATCCGACTAGTTCGCACCCGGGCAGGATTCAACGCCGACAGCCTCCTAGACGATAGCGCCCTGCAGGGCGGGGGCCGGGCCCAGGCGGCCGGCATCTGCCGCGCGCCGCGCCGATTTCCGGTCGACCACCCGGTCGCGGCCCATCGCTTTGGCCAGATAGACGCGCCGGTCCGCGATCGACACGAGTTCTTCGATGCCGGCCCCTTCGCGTGTCAGTGCCAGGCCGATCGATACGGTGATTGGAATCGTCAGGGAATCCTGTTCGAACGGACTCGCCCGGACCTCGTCGCACAAGGTCTGGGCGGCGTTGCGGACCTGTTCTTCGGTGCCGCGTTCGAGCAGCGCGCAGAATTCCTCGCCGCCGTAGCGACCCGCGAGATCGGCGGGCTGCAGCGCACGCCGCAGTGAGCAGGCGAAATGCATGAGGACACGGTCGCCGATCTTGTGACCGTAGCGGTCGTTGACCTGCTTGAACCAGTCCAGGTCCAGCATCAACACGGCAACGCACGAACCGGTGGGGGCGAGCCGCTCGCGGGCTTTGCTGAAGAAGTGCCTGCGGGTGGCCAGTCCGGTGAGATCGTCGGTGGTGGCGATGCGCCGCAAGTCGATTGCGATGCGTCCGTTGACCAGCGACATCAGCACCATGGCGTGAACCATTGGCGCGAGCGTGAAGGTGGCGGCGATGGCAGCCTGCATCGGTCCGGCCGCAAACATGCCGTCGTTGGCGACCGGCACTCCATACAGCGATATCCAGAGCAGCCTGACCAGATGGACACATAAGAAGAATACTGCCAGCGCGATCGCGCTGAGCATCGGGATCCGCGGGTCGCCGGGCAGGCGCCTGAGCAGCAGGGGCAGCATCAGGGCCGCGAAACCGCCCTGAACGGCGGAGGTGATCTGCATCCGTGTTGCGAAGTAGTCGGGCGAACTTCCCAGCATCGTGTGAAAAGCCAGCACCAGTGCAATGGCGACAGCCGCGCTGACCGGCCGGGGCGGCACCTGGCAAAGGCGGCGGGTCGATTCGTAGAGCACGATCATGCCTGCCGGGCCCGCGGAATTGGCGAGCACCACCGACAGCCAGTCTGGGATCAGGCCCCGAAAGGCGATCATCAGCATCGACAGGCTGAGCAGCAGTTGGGCAAGCGCCGCCCCCGCCAGACCCGATTCGCTCGGCCGGTGAATACGCCGCGAAGTGAACAAGGTGACGGCACAGATCCCGCCGGTCATTGCACCGATCAGGAATATCGTTCTGAGGTCGAAAAGCGCGCCCATCGGCTGAGCCTAGCCGCATGGCGCGTGCGGCGGGTGGTCTTGGCGACGACCGTGTGTCGGTCGCCGACGAACGTCGCTCAAGAACGTGGCGTGGCTGCCGATTGAACAGCATTCTGGCGAATCTGCTCCAGCGTGAGGTTGGGGGTGATCGCCTGCGGGTCGAGCACGAGATGAAGCAGCGCCGGACGATGTTCGTCTCGCGCCACAGCGAGCGCGCGCGCCAGTGCCGGCCCGAACGCCGCGGTGGTCTCGACCTTCTCGCCATGGCCGCCGAAGGCCTCGGCGAACTTGACGAAGTCAGGATTCGACAAGTCGCTGCCGAGGACGCGGCCGGGGTATTCGCGCTCCTGATGCATGCGGATGGTGCCGTACATGCCGTTGTCGAAGACGATCACCACCAGACCCGCCCGGTAGCGCATTGCGGTAGCGAGTTCCTGTCCGGTCATGAGGAAGTCGCCGTCGCCGGCAAAGCAGACCACGCAACGCTCCGGCTGGGCAATAGCGGCCGCTACTGCAGCGGGCACACCCATGCCCATCGCGCCGGAAGTGGGCGCCAGCTGCGATCGCGTCTGCGCGCCGCCGGGTGCGTCTGCCGCCGCAAGTTGTCCGTTGGCCAGTCGGCGTGCCGACAGGGGGGAATAGCGCCAGAAACGGTGGGCCCAGGTGGCGAAGTTGCCGGCGCCGTTGGTGATGATCGTGTCGACCGGCACCTGGCTGCGCAGGGTCTGCACCACCTGCCAGAGGTCGAGTGCGGGCGCGAGGGACACCATCGCCGGCGGCCGCTGCTGCCAGCCTTCGTAGTCGGCCCGGGCCTGGACGACTCGGTCGCGCCAGGCGCTGCTGTCGAGTTCGATCGTGGTCAGCGCCGCCATGATCTCTGGCATTCCGGCGTTGATCATCAATCGCGGCTGATACACGCGGCCGAGCTCTTCGGCGCCAGGGTGGACGTGAACCAGGGGTTGCGCCGGCACTGGTGCCTCGATGAGGCTGTAGCCGGAAGTGGTTATTTCGCCGAGGCGGGCGCCCAGAACCAGGAGCAGGTCAGATTCGCGCACCCGCGCCGCCAGCTTCGGGTTGATGCCGATGCCGACGTCGCCGGCATAGTTGGGATGGTTGTTGTCGAAGACATCCTGCGAGCGGAACGAGGCGCCCACCGGCAGCGCGTTGCGTTCGGCAAAGAGGCGCAGCTGCTCGGTGGCCTGCGGGGTCCAGCCGCCGCCGCCGGCAATCACGAAGGGTCTCCTGGCGGCACGCAGCATGTCGCGCAGCTGTTCGATCTGGCCCGGCGAGGCGCTGGCGCGGACCGCCTGAAAGGGGCCGGTATCGCGGACGCTGGCGCGGGTGGTCAGCATGTCTTCGGGCAGGGCCAGCACCACCGGCCCCGGGCGGCCGCTGGTGGCGGTCTGGAAAGCGTGCAGCATGTATTCGGGAATACGATCGGCGCGATCGATCTGCGCGACCCATTTGGCCATCTGGCCGAACATGCGGCGGTAGTCGATTTCCTGAAAAGCTTCACGGTCGATGAAATCGTTCCCGACCTGGCCGATCAGCACGATCATGGGGGAGGAGTCCTGGAATGCGGTGTGCACGCCGATCGATCCGTTGGTGGCGCCGGGCCCGCGGGTCACCATCAGCACGCCTGGGCGGCCAGTGAGTTTGGCGTGCGCGTCAGCCATGAACGAGGCCGAACCCTCGTGGCGGCAGATGACGAAGCGGATGCGCTCCTGGTGCTGGTAGAGGCCGTCGAGGACGGCGAGAAAACTTTCGCCGGGCACGCCATAGATGGTGTCGACCCCGTGGATCGCGAGCGCGTCGGCAAGGATGTGGCCACCGATGCGTTCGGCGGGTGCGGTGTATGCGGCGGGTGCGGCGGGTGCGGCGGGTGCGGCGGGCTGGGTGGTCATGGCGTTGGTTGGCTCTGGAAGTTCGGTGGCGGGTGTGCGAACAAGGGCGGGTGTGCGGCCAAGTTTAACGGAGGCTGGCGCCGGGATACGGACCACGCGTTTCGAGCCGGTACAATCGTCTGGCGATGTTCACCGAAGCCGACCACAACCACATGGCGCGTGCGCTGCAACTGGCGGCGCAGGGCCTGTACACCACGACGCCCAATCCGCGCGTCGGTGCGGTCGTCGTCAACGGCGGTGTGGTGGTGGGTGAAGGCTGGCATCGGCGGGCTGGCGAGCCGCATGCCGAGGTGATGGCGCTTGCCCAGGCTGGTGCGCTGGCTCAGGGTTCCGCTGTCTATGTCACCCTCGAGCCGTGCAGCCATTTCGGGCGGACGCCGCCGTGCGTGCAGGCGCTCATCGAAGCGCGAGTCACGCGGGTGGTCGCCGCCATGGAGGACCCCAATCCGCGGGTCAATGGCCAGGGCCTGGGCCGACTGCGCGAGGCCGGCATCGATGTCCGCTGCGGCCTGCTGCGCCAGGAGGCTGAAGAGCTGAACGTCGGCTTTGTGGCGCGGATGGCGCGCGGTCTGCCCTGGGTGCGCCTGAAGGTGGCGGCAAGTCTCGACGGTGGTACAGCCCTGCACGACGGCGCCAGCCAGTGGATCACGGCCCCTGCAGCCCGTGCCGACGGGCACCACTGGCGCGCGCGGGCCTGCGCGATGCTGACCGGCATCGGCACCGTGCGCGACGATGACCCCCGCATGACTGTGCGCGACGTCGACACGGTACGGCAGCCCTTGCGGGTGCTGGTCGACTCGCGACTCGAGGTGCCGCTGGACGCGAAACTGCTCAAGGGCGGGGCGCTGATCGTCTGCGCGACCCGCAATCCCGACAAGGCGCGCGAACTGACCGATCGCGGCTGCGAGGTGCTGCTGATGGCGGGGCCGCAGGGCAAGGTCGATCTGCCGGCGCTGATGCGCGAACTGGCCGGGCGCGGTGTCAACGAGCTGCACGTCGAGGCCGGGTTCAAACTCAATGGTTCGATGATTCGCGAAGGCTGCGTCGATGAACTGCTCGTGTACCTGGCCCCGTGTCTGCTGGGCGACGCGGCCGGCATGTTCGACCTGGCGCCTTTGTCCGACCTGAACGATCGGCGTCGGCTTGTTTTCCACAGTGTCGATCGGGTCGGCGCCGATATCCGACTGCTGGCGCGATTGCCGCGCGACTGAACCGGTCCTGGGCCGAATTCAGCGCTTACCCGAAAGGATGCTTTCATGTTCACCGGAATTGTCGCGGCGGTAGGCCGCATCGAGCGCCGGCAGGCGCTGGGCGACGGCTATCGATTGACGGTGCAGGCCGGGCCGCTCGATCT
>JAYVOV010000416.1:0-5385 GCA_043757735.1 Burkholderiaceae bacterium | reverse complement strand
CTGTCCGCCCGAAGCTGCGCTATGCGCATCAGGGCGGGCAGAACCCGCCGATCGTGGTCATCCACGGCAGCGCCCTCGACCACGTTCCCGAAACCTATCGGCGCTATCTCGAGACCTGGTTTCGCGACGCCTTCAAGCTGTCCGGCACGCCGTTGCGGATTGAATTTCGCAGTGGCTCCAATCCGTACGCCGACGCCTGAGCCGCAGCCCGATTCACACCCGCCGACGCAGCCTTGCGCCGGGCGGGGTCCATTCATCCATTGACCGGATCGGTGGCGCCATTCGCGCAGATTATTTGCAGGTATAGTGCAGTCGAGGCTCATGGATCGTCGCTTGAAAACCGCTTCGGAGTCCCCATCTCCCATAAATAATAACCCTGGAGCATCAATGAGCAACAAAGGGCAGCTCTTACAAGACCCGTTCCTCAACCTGCTTCGCAAGGAGCACGTGCCGGTGTCCATCTACCTGGTCAACGGTATCAAGTTGCAGGGGCAGATAGAGTCGTTTGATCAGTACGTGGTACTGCTTCGCAACACCGTGACCCAGATGGTCTACAAGCACGCCATATCCACAGTGGTGCCGGCTCGGGCTGTGAATTTCACCCAAGAGAGTTCAGAAACCTGACCGCCGCCGCTGCCCCGCCTGCTCGTGCCTTGATCGTCAGCGTCGCCTTTGGCGGCGCTTCGGTCGATGTGGCCAGTCTCGAAGAAATATGTTTGCTTGCCCGATCGGCAGGCATCGACCCAGTGGATCGCCTTTCGGTCCGCCGTCCCAAGCCCGACGCGGCCTTGTCGGTGGGCAGCGGCAAAGCCGAGGAGATCAAGCTGCGTCTGCAAGCGTTGCAGGCCGACGCGGTCATCTTCGACAACCCGCTGAGTTCGGTTCAGCAGCGCAACCTGACTCGTCTGCTCGAAGTGCCTGTCATTGACCGCACCGAACTCATCCTGGACATATTCGCGCAGCGTGCCCGCAGCAACGAGGGCAAGCTGCAGGTGGAGCTCGCCCAGATCGAGCACCAGCTGAGCCGGCTCGTGCGCGGCTGGTCTCACCTCGAGCGTCAGCGCGGGGGAATCGGCCAGCGCGGCGGCCCGGGTGAAAAGCAGATCGAGCTCGATCGCCGGATGCTCGACACCAAGAAGAAGCAGTTGCGCGAGCGGCTCGAAAAGCTCGGACGACAGCGTCGCACACGTCGGCGCTCACGCCAGCGCAGCGATGTTTTCTCGGTGTCGCTGGTGGGCTATACCAATGCCGGGAAGTCGACGCTGTTCAATGCGCTGACCAATGCCGGCACTTATGTTGCCGATCAGCTTTTCGCCACGCTCGATACGCTCACCCGACGCACCCGGATTGCCGATGGTGCAGAGGTCGTGCTCTCAGACACAGTCGGTTTTGTGCGCCAGTTGCCGCACTCGCTGATTGAATCATTTCGCGCCACACTTGAAGAAACCCGCGATGCAGACCTGCTCCTGCATGTGGTTGATGCGAGCGCCCCCGACCGTGACGATCAGATCGCAGAAGTGATGCGGGTCCTCGAAGAAATCGGCGCCGCGCATGTGCCGATGATGATGGTCTACAACAAGATCGATGCGTCGGGATGGTCACCCGAAGTTGCCCGGGACCCCTGTGGTAGCATCGAACGGGTCATGCTTAGTGCTCGTACCGGAGCGGGTATGCAGGGGCTGCGCGAGGCACTCGTCGAAATACTGACGCGTCCAGCGCAAAGCGGCGAGTTGTCTGCCGACCCAATAGAATCATCAGAAGAATCTGTGGCGCAGCATCCCTCGTCCGCAGATCCTTCCCTTCTCGACGCCGCACCGGCAGATCCGGTCTGCGGCCCCTGAAACCCTCACTCTCCTTGCGTCTTATGTGGAAGCCAATCTCGCGGATATTTTCCTTGAATGACCCGGGCTGGGGCCGTGGGAACTCGGGCGGCAATGGCGACGGACAGCGCCCTAGGCCCAAAACCGACGGTCCGCCTGACCTTGACGAACTCTGGCGTGACTTCAACCGCAGGCTCAACGGCCTTTTCCGTCGTGGCGGAGGCGGTTCCGGACCGCCCTCGAGTGGCGACGGTCCTGGCCTCAAAGGGGCGGGTACCGGTATCGGGGTGCTGGCCGTGGTTGCTCTGCTGTTGTGGCTGGGCAGCGGTTTCTACATCATGCCCGAGGGCCACGCAGCGGCCATTCTGCGGTTCGGCGAGTTCCGCACACTGAACGATCGCCCGGGTTTCACCTGGCGCCTGCCCTATCCGATCGAGGTTCATGAACTCGTCAATGTCCAGCAGCTGCGCCAGATCGAAGTCGGCTACCGCAGCAACGTCAAGAACAAGGTCCTCAAAGAATCGCTGATGCTCTCGCAAGATCAGAGCATCGTCGACATGCAATACGCGGTTCAGTATCGCCTTTCCGACCCGGTTGCCTGGCTGTTCAACAACAACCCCGGTCCTGCGCCTGACGAGCTGATTCGTCAGGCTGCCGAAACCGCCATGCGCGAGACTGTCGGGCGCAATGGCATCGATCAGGTCCTCTACGAAGAAAAAGAAGCGGTCGCCAAGGATGCGCAAAAACTGATGCAGTCCATCGTCGATCGTTACAAAGCAGGCGTTGCCATCATCGATGTCACGATCCAGCAGGCGCAGCCCCCGGAGCAGGTCCAGGCGGCCTTCGAAGACGCCAACAAGGCTGCGCAAGACCGCGAACGGCTCATCAACGAAGGTCGTGCCTACGCCAACGACGTCGTCCCCAAGGCACGCGGCAATGCGGCCCGCCTGACTCAGGAGTCAGAGGGCTACAAGCAGCGCGTCATCGCCACTGCCGAGGGCGACGCCAACCGCTTCAAGCAGGTGCTGACCGAGTACAGCAAAGCCCCTCAGGTCACCCGTGATCGCATGTATCTCGAGACCATGCAGCAGGTCTTCACCAATACCAGCAAGATCTACATCGATTCCCGCAACAGCAACCTGCTGTCGCTGCCGCTCGACCGGCTGCTTCAGCCGCAGGCCGGCGCAGGTGCGGCGGGTGCAGTGGTGGCGCCCGCCGCCGCGGCCGCAGCCGCCCCGGTTGCACCGCTGGAGCCGGCCAGCGACGTCAACCGCGCGCGCGATGGTCTGCGTTCGCGCGACCGCGACGCCAGCCGCTAGGAGCCCGCCATGCAACGTATCGTTCCCTTCGTGCTCGCGGCGCTGGTCGCTCTCGGCTTGCTGTCGGCGAGCCTGTTCGTCGTCGACCAGCGGCAGTTCGCAGTGGTCTTCGCACTGGGCGAGATCCGTCAGGTCATCGAGAAGCCGGGCCTGCATTTCAAGCTGCCCCCGCCGTTCCAGAACGTGCAGTACTTCGACAAGCGAATTCTCACCATCGACAACCCCGACATCGATCGTTTCATCACTTCTGAAAAGCTCAACGTTCAGGTCGACACCTTCGTGAAGTGGCGGATCATCGAGCCCAAGGCATTCATCCGTTCGGTGAGCGGATCAGAGGTCATCGCCGCCGATCGCATCTCGCGCAGTCTGCGTGATGCCTTGAACAACGAGATCGCCAAGCGCACCGTTGGCGAAGTCATCTCCGGTCAGCGCGAACAGTTCATGGAGGGCGTGCGTGCCAAGGTCAACGAAGACGCCAAGCAGATCGGCGCCGCGGTGGTCGACGTCCGCTTGAAGCGGGTCGATTTCGCACCCGAAGTGCAGGAACGGGTTTTTGATCGCATGCAGTCCGAGCGCAAGCGCGTCGCCAACGAGCGCCGCGCGACTGGCGCTGCCGAGTCCGAGAAAATCCGGGCCGATGCCGATCGGCAGCGCGAGGTGGTTCTGGCAGAAGCCTATCGTGATGCCCAGAAGGTCAAGGGCGAGGGCGACGCCAAGGCATCGGCTTTGTACGCCGGCGCGTTCGGCCAGGACCCGCAGTTCGCGCAGTTCTATCGCAGCCTCGAGGCGTATCGCGCCACCTTCCGCAATCGTAGCGACATCATGGTGGTAGATCCCGCGACGGATTTTTTCAAATACCTGCGCAGTCCGTCTCCCAGCGTGCCAGCGCCGGCGGCAAAGGGCCGATAGTTCTGGTTTTTCACGCTCCTGGAGAGAGCCTGGCAGTGATCGATGTCTGATGCCCTGATCACAGCGCTGGGCCTGGTTCTGATCATTGAAGGGTTATTGCCGTTTCTCGCGCCACCACTGTGGCGAGCTTCCCTGGAACGTATGGCCCGCCTGAAAGATGGTCAGGTTCGTTTCGTGGCCTTGGGGGCAATCATCATCGGCCTCTTGCTGATCCTGGCCTGAATCCGCCACAATATCGGGTTGTCTTTCAAAATTGCCGCGCCGGGCTTTTGTCCGGACGGCCCTTCCTCCATGCCCCGCTGGTTACTTCCCGAGAGCATTGCTGACGTCCTGCCCGCTGAAGCGCGTGCCATCGAGGACTTGCGACGGCGTCTGCTCGACCTTTATCGATCCTACGGCTACGAAATGGTGATGCCGCCATTGCTCGAGCACATCGAGTCGCTGCTCACTGGTTCGGCCCACGATCTCGAGCTGCGCACCTTCAAGCTGATCGACCAGCTGTCGGGCCGCACGCTGGGCCTGCGGCCCGACATGACGCCGCAGGTGGCGCGCATCGATGCGCACCTGCTCAATCGCCAGGGGGTCGTGCGCCTGTGCTACTGCGGACCGGTACTGCATGCCCGGGCGGCCGGATTGTTCGCGACCCGCGAGCCCTTGCAGATCGGCGCCGAGATCTACGGTCACGCCGGTCCTGAGGCCGACCTCGAAATGGTCGAACTGATGGCCACATCGCTGCACCATGCGGGCGTGCAGCGGGTGCGGCTGGATTTCTGCCACGCGGCGGTGGTGCCCGCGCTGCTGCGCATGAATACGCCGGTGGTGCTCGAGCGGCTCGATGAGGCCGAGCTCTATCGGTTGCTGCAGCACAAGGACATGCCTGGCCTCGAGCGCCTGCTGGCGCCGCTCGAAGCGGTCTCGCGCAAGGCCTTGCTGGCGCTGCCCGCCCTGTATGGCAGGATCGGCCCAGGACAGGGGCAGGCTGAACGGCCAGACTGCCTGACGCGCGCTCGCAAACAACTGCCGGCGCTGCCCGAGGTCGTTGCTGCGCTCGACGAACTGACTCGACTGGCCATGTCGCCCTTGTGGCAACGCCACCCGGCGGTCGAGTTGTCGGCCGATCTGGCCGATTTGCGCGGCTACCGTTATCACAGTGGCCTGACCTTCGCCGCCTATGTCGATGGCATGCCCGACGCGATCGCGCGCGGCGGACGCTACGACGATGTCGGCAAAGCCTTCGGCCGTGCGCGGCCGGCCACCGGGTTTTCACTGGAACTGCGCGAGCTCGCTGCCTTGCAGGCGGCGGCCGAGCTGCCCGGCGCAGTGCTGGCGCCGTGGTC
>JAYVOV010000415.1:0-5387 GCA_043757735.1 Burkholderiaceae bacterium | reverse complement strand
GCGAGCTGGCGCGCCGATTCGACTCGATGCGCGTGGACATCCGCGAGCGTGACCAGCGCATCTCTCGGCTGGCGTACTGGGACCGTCTGACGGGCCTGCCGAATCGCGAGCAGTTCCGGCGCCTGCTCGACCAGGGGATCGAGCAGGCAGCGCGCGAGGGCACAGGGCTTTCGATCCTGATGCTTGACCTCGATCGATTCAAACGTGTCAACGATGTGCTCGGCCCGGCATTCGGTGACCGTCTGCTCGCGGCAGTGGCACGCCGCCTGCGGGTCGAGGCGATTCGAGCCTCGGACGAGGTGGCGCGTATCGGCGGCGACGAGTTCGCGGTACTGCTGCCCGGCACCGACATGGGTCAGGCCGACGACATTGCGCGCCGCATTCTGTCGGTGATGGAGCAGCCGATCACGCTCGATGACCACACCGTCGATCTGCGCGCGAGCATTGGCGCAGCCATGTTCCCGCATGACGGCGACACCAGCGACGGGCTGATGCAGCGCGTCGAAATGGCCATGTACGCCGCCAAGGCGCGGCAGGCCGGCGTCATCTTTTACGACCAGGCGATGGACAGCGGCAGCGATCAGTCGCTTTCGCTGCTCACCGAGCTGCGCGAGGCGGTGGAGCAGAACCAGCTGCAGCTCTATCTGCAACCCAAGATCTCGCTGATCGACGGTAGTGTCGCGGGCGCCGAGGCGCTGGTGCGTTGGCGTCACCCGGTGCGCGGGCTGGTGCCACCGATCCAGTTCATTCCTTTTGCCGAACAGACCGGCGCAATCCGGCAGATCACGCAATGGATGATCGGGCGCACGGTGAGCGTACTGACCGATCTGCATCAGCAAGGACTCCAGCTGAAGATCGCCGTGAACCTGTCAACGCGCGATCTGATGGATCAGAACCTGCCGGACAAGGTGGCCCGGTTCCTCGCCACCCGCGCACTCGATCCATCGTCGCTGTGTCTGGAGATCACTGAGAGTGCCATCATGGACGACCCGATCCGCGCCGAGCAGACCCTGCAGGGTCTGCATGAAATGGGTCTGGATCTGTCGATCGACGACTTCGGCACCGGCTATTCGTCGCTCGCCTACCTGAAGCGGCTGCCGGTGGATCAGCTCAAGATCGATCGCAGTTTCGTGATGAACATGGAGCACGACGCAGCCGATGTCATGATCGTGCGCTCGACGATCGACCTGGCCCACAACCTCGGCCTGCGGGTGGTGGCAGAAGGCGTGGAGACACAAGGCGCCCTCGAAGTGCTGCGCGAACTGGGCTGTGACGAGGCTCAGGGGTATCTGCTCGCCCGCCCGATGCCGGCAGCCGAACTGGCGGCCTGGGTCGCGCAATGGCAGCCGTCGATCTTCGGCCTGACGCAGTCAAGCATCGTCGAAGCAGCCTGAAGCAACCGCGGCGCGATCGCGCTGAACTATCATCCAGGCCATTGACTCAACGAGAACACCCGTCATGAAGCAGTTCATCCGTCGCACGATTGCCACCCTCGTTATGGCTGGCCTCACCAGCGTGGCCAGCGCTCAGGGGTTTCCGAGCAAACCGATCCGGCTCATCTGTCCGTTCCCCCCGGGGGGCGCGGTCGACATCGCTTCGCGTGCCATTGCCGCCGAATTGAGCAAGACACTAGGCCAGCCGGTCACTGTCGAAAACCGCCCCGGCGCCGGCGGCAACATCGGCGGTCAGGAAGCAGTTCGTTCAGCACCGGACGGCTACACCTTGTTCATGACCACCAGCGGCATCCAGGCAATCAATCCGCTGCTCTACAAAAAAATGCCCTTCGACCCGATGAAAGATCTCGCCCCGGTCGCCGCACTGGTCTCGCTGTCCAATGTGCTGGTGGTTCACCCATCGGTGAAGGCCAATTCTGTGGCCGAGGTGCTGGCGCTGGTGCGCGCCAATCCGGGTGCCATCACCTACGCCTCGAGCGGTTCGGGCACCAGCATCCACATGTCGGCCGAGATGTTCAAGCACATGACCGGCACCAGCATCGTCCATGTCCCCTACAAAGGCAGTGCGCCGGCATTGACGGATCTGCTCGGCGGCCAGGTGCAGATGATGTTCGACAACGTCCCCTCGTCGCTGCCGCACATCAAGGCCGGCAAGCTGCGCGCGCTGGCCACCACCGGCGCCACTCGCGACCCTGCGCTGCCGGATCTGCCGACGGTCGCCGAGGCGGGAGTACCGGGCTACGAGGCTGGTGTGTGGTTCGGGCTGGCCGTGCCGGCCGGCACGCCACGCGACATCATCGCGAAGCTCGGCGCCGAAGCGCTGAAAGGGGTCAAGTCGCCTGAATTCGTCAAACGCATGACCGAACTCGGCTACGTGATCGTGGGCGGCAATGCCGACCAGATGGCCTCGATGCAGCGCACCGAGCAGACCCGTTGGGCCCCGGTGGTCAAGGCGTCCGGCGCCGTGGTCGACTGAGATTGCCCGGCGTCGCAGCCGATTGAGATTGCCGGACGGATTCATCACGATCGTCTCGGGCGTGCCTGATTCGACCCGAGGCCAGCCTGCATCACTGCTGCGGCCGATGTCCAGCAGCTTGCCGTACACAACCCAACGGGGGCAGGTGGTCCCGCAATTGCGGCAGGTCAGGCAGCGGTCCAGGTATTGTTGCGTGTCAGCGGCTGCGTAGACCCGCGGGTATCAGATGCCGACTGGATCGCAGCTCTGCTCCAGTCGCCGGCGCATCGGTGGGCGCATCGGTGAGCGCATCGGGGGGCGCATCGGGGGGCGCATCGGTGGGCCACCGTCGGGGACGAACTGAAATCGGCCCCGCGCCGGGGGCTGCGCCAAGGCCGTGGCTCTTTATTCACTCGCGTGAGAGTCACGAGGACGCGCCCAAAAGTCGACCGACGCGTTGAACTCGCCTGCATAAAACACCCTGGCATCGGGTCCCGTCGGATCGCCGGCGAAGCGGCCGAACCGCGCCGCGCAGTCAAAGAAGCCCGGCGCCGGCAAGCCGCCCCGCCACTTGCTGATGACCATGGCTGCGATGAAGGGGCGGTCGGTCGCCGAGTCCTCGGCCATGAGTTGTTCCAACGCCTCAGTGATTTGATGAATGGTGCGAGGGGGCGAGACCAGCATCGCCTTGGCCAAGTCCCGATAGGTGATCGGCAGGCGCAGTTCGGCGAGCACCTGAAGATACGCTCGCAGGCGGCGAGCGAGCGCATCGGGCGCATCGGGCGCCTTGCCCTCGACGGTCGGCGCAGCGGCGCAATCCAAAGCCATGATACTCATGGCGCGATCCTGGCGAGGGCGGACAGGCTTCGGTGATCGGTGTCGGCCACCGGGTCGAGCCTCGACGCAAGCAGCTCGGTATCGAAGCTGACCTTGCCGTCTGCAAGGGTGCTCGCAGAAGCGGAAACAAGAATCATCGCGGTGGGATCCCAATGAGGGAGCCCCTCTCCGCCATCGGCTTGCCTTGGACGAAGTTGATGCAGACCCCGTCCAGCTCCTCAAGCAGCAGCGGCTCGCTGGAGAATCCGCACGCATAGGGCTCCTGTCTCTCCCGGCTGCAGTCGTCGCCTTCCAGATGCGTACATGACGCGCAGCTGCCAAACGTCGGTATGCCCCTCTCCAAGGCCACTTGGCCGAGCATGCGCTGCAAGGCGTTGGCGAACTGACTGCGGACCCCCGGGGGCAAGGTGTCTGCGGCACGGACCAGGGTTTCGAAGAGATCATTCTCAAGAATGGCCCGGGCTTTTTCCGTCAAAACGAGATGAACACTGCGCCGGTCAGTCTCTGACCGCATGCGCGCCAAAAAACCCTGGGCCTCAAGGTTCTTGATCGTCTGCGACGCCGTGCCCCGCGTCGTGCCGTGAAAAGCGGCGAAGGCGGATGGCGTCCGGGAGAAGCGATTCGCCCGCCGGAAGTACCTGAGCCCGGCCCACTGGACCGGCGTCAGGCCCTCCGCGAGTGCCTCGGCGGACGCCGTACGCCCCAGTTGCAAAACCAGCTCCGCGATCGCACGACTGTCCATGTTCAGCTCCTTGGTCATGTTTAGATGGTAGCGTTAAGAAACCATATTGACAAGTAGATGGTTTCGCAGCGACACTAAACGATGCTCTTGCAGCGGCGCGATGAACCACCAGGAGATCCAGAGCGGATCTCCCTGCCGATCGCGGTGCCTAGGAGCCTGTCGGCGTATCGGCATCAGCCAAATTTTGACGGCTGAATTTTGAGTTTTGAGGCAATTTTTACTGAGCTATTCGATCACGCATGGCGTCGATGCCTCTGGAAAGCGGTCATTTTCGTCAACTCCGACAGGCTCCTAATGTGGATACTTTGAAGGCTCGATTATGGCGATCACCTTGACTGAAAATGCGGCAAAACAGATTCAGAGCCAGCTGACGAAGCACGGCAAAGGGCTTGCCCTGCGCATCGGCGTCAAAAAAGTTGGCTGTTCCGGCCTGACTCACACTTTCGAGATCGCTGACGAAATACGCGCCGGTGATTACGTGTTCGAGTCGCACAACGCGCGCGTGGTGCTCGATGCCGACAGCCTGTCGGTGCTCGACGGCTCGCGTATCGATTTCGTCAAAGAGGGGCTCAAGCAGATGTTCAAATTCGACAATCCCAACGTCGAAAGCGAATGCGGCTGTGGCGAGAGCTTCAACATGAAGTCGAAGAGTATTACCAATACGGAGATAACACCATGAGCGCAGTCGCTGAAACAATCCTGACCGAAATGCCGGCGCCTTTTGTCTTTACCGACAGTGCGGCAGCCAAAGTAGCTGATTTGATTGCCGAAGAAGGCAATCCGAATTTGAAACTACGGGTTTTTGTCCAAGGCGGCGGTTGCTCCGGGTTCTCCTACGGTTTTACGTTTGACGAGTTCGCCAGCGACGACGACACAACCATGACCAAAAACGGTGTGTCGCTGCTGATTGATGCGATGAGCTATCAGTATCTGGCAGGCGCTGAGATTGACTATAAAGACGATCTAGATGGTGCGCAGTTCGTCATCAAGAATAATCCTGGCGCTACATCTACCTGTGGCTGTGGATCGTCCTTCTCAGCCTCATAAGAGAAACGTCATGAGCGCAGTATTGCAAAATCTCGTCAACCAGCCCTACAAGCACGGTTTCGTCACAGATATCGAGTCGGATGTCGCGCCCAAAGGGCTCAACGAAAACACCATCCGGATGATTTCAGCGAAGAAGAACGAGCCCGCGTGGCTGCTCCAGTTTCGCCTCAAGTCTTACCAGATCTGGCTCAAGATGGAAGAGCCGAAGTGGCCCAACATCCATTATCCAAAGATCGATTTCCAGGCCATCAGTTACTACGCGGCGCCGAAGCAGAAGGCAAAGCTGAAAAGCATGGATGAGGTCGATCCAGAATTGCTGCGCACCTTCGAAAAACTCGGCGTACCGCTGCAC
>JAYVOV010000414.1:0-5406 GCA_043757735.1 Burkholderiaceae bacterium | reverse complement strand
AATGTGAAAACCCGCGGCGTGTTCGGCGAAGTGCAACTGGCCGCGCTGCTGCAAGACCTGCTGGTTGCCGAGCAGTATCAGGCGAACGTCGAGGTGCGTCCGGGCTCCAATGAGCGGGTGGAATTCGCGATCCGCCTGCCCGGGCGCGGCGTGGACAGCCCGGTTTGGCTGCCCATCGACGCGAAGTTTCCGCGCGACGACTATGAGCGCCTGCTGATCGCGCAGGAGCAGGCCGATGCACCCGCTGCCGAAGCCGCCGGGCGCGCGCTGGAGGCGCGATTGAAGGTCGAGGCCCGCACCATTCGCGACAAGTACATTGCGCCGCCGCACACCACCGATTTCGCGCTGATGTTCCTGCCCACCGAGGGGCTGTACGCCGAAGCGATGCGCCGCGCCGGGCTGGCCGAAGCACTCCAGCGTCAGTTCCGGGTGGTGGTGGCCGGTCCGACCACGCTGACCGCTATTTTGTCGAGCCTGCAGATGGGGTTTCGCACGCTGGCCGTCGAGCAGCGCTCGAGCGAAGTCTGGCAGCTGCTGGGGGCAGTCAAGACCGAGTTTGGCAAATTCGGCGATGTGCTGGCCAAGGCCAAAGACCAGATCGACCGAGCTTCGACGACCCTGGGTCAGTATCAGATCCGCACCCGGGTGATCGAGCGCAAGTTGCGCGATGTCGAATCCTTGCCGGAGCCGGAGCCGGAGCCGGAGCCGGAGCCGGCGACGATCGTGCGGGCAGCACCGATTCAGTGATTTCATAATACGGGATTTCATTATCGCATTGTGGTATTTGAAAAGTGCACTGCCGCATTCGCATTTTTCATTATGAAATATAGTTTGCCACGATGTGATATTTAAACCCTAAGTCACTGTAACAAAAGCGTTAACTGCGTCGCAGCAACGCGCAAAGATCGCTTGTTGCCGCGCACCAATTCAAGTTACCTTTATGACTGTTGCGTGACCGATTCAGTGCCCGGTAGTGGTGGCTGCGCTCCCCCAATTCCTTCCCCTCATCGCTAATCCGTCCCCATGGAGAGCCACATGTCTTCTCGTGAACTCGAAGCCCAGAAGCTTCAAAAAGAATGGTCAGAAAGCGCCCGCTGGCGCGGTATCAAGCGCGGCTACAGTGCTGATGACGTGGTCCGCCTGCGTGGTTCGGTGCATGTCGAGCACACCCTGGCCAAGCGCGGCGCCGAGAAGCTGTGGAACTCGATCACCACCGAGCCCTTCGTCAATTCGCTGGGCGCCCTCACCGGCAACCAGGCCATGCAGCAGGTCAAGGCGGGCCTGAAGGCCATCTACCTGTCGGGCTGGCAGGTTGCCGGCGACGCCAATCTGGCCGGCGAGATGTATCCCGACCAGTCGCTGTATCCCGCCAACTCGGTCCCCTCGGTGGTCAAGCGCATCAACAACACGCTGACCCGCGCCGACCAGATCCAGTGGATGGAAGGCAAGAACCCCAACGATCCGGGTTATATCGACTACTTCCAGCCGATCGTCGCTGACGCGGAAGCCGGCTTTGGTGGCGTGCTGAACGCTTTCGAGCTGATGAAATCCATGATCGAAGCGGGCGCCGCCGGCGTGCACTTCGAAGACCAGCTCGCCTCGGTCAAAAAATGCGGCCACATGGGCGGCAAGGTGCTGGTGCCCACCCGCGAGGCCGTTGCCAAGCTGACCGCCGCGCGTCTGGCGGCCGATGTCATGGGCGTGCCGACCATTCTGCTGGCCCGCACCGACGCCGAAGCCGCCGACCTGGTCACTTCAGATGTGGACGACAACGATCGCCAGTTCCTGACCGGCGAGCGCACGGTTGAAGGCTTCTACAAGACCCGCAACGGGTTTGACCAGGCGGTGTCGCGTGGTCTGGCCTACGCGCCTTACGCCGATCTGATCTGGTGCGAGACCGGCACGCCGGATCTGAAGTTCGCGCGTGATTTCGCCGACGCGATCCACAAGCAGTTTCCGGGCAAGATGCTGTCGTACAACTGCTCGCCGTCGTTCAACTGGAAGAAGAACCTCGACGAAGCGACCATCGCCAAGTTTCAGCGCGAACTGGGCGCAATGGGCTACAAGTTCCAGTTCATCACCCTGGCTGGTTTCCATTCGCTCAACTACGGCATGTTCAACCTGGCCTACGGTTATGCCCGCAACCAGATGAGCGCCTTCGTCGAACTGCAGGAAGCCGAATTCGCAGCCGCTGACAAGGGCTTCACCGCGGTCAAGCACCAGCGCGAAGTCGGCACCGGTTACTTTGATGCCGTGACCACCACCGTCGAGCGCGAGGCCTCCACTTCGGCGCTGAAGGGCTCGACCGAAGACGCGCAGTTCTTCGACGACGGCAAGAAAAAAGCCGCCTGATCAATCTGCATCGCGTCGGTCCGCCAGGATCAAAGCCCGACCTCCGCCTGGCGGCGGCTGCAGCAGCTTGTGCTGCACCAGCGAACGCTCGAACGCGTTGCAGGCTTGCATTTCGCCAATCACCTGATCGATGTCTTCGTAGCGAAAGGCGGCCGTCCACGCGTGGACGTAGCGCATCGCCCTGAGGAATGGCCTGGGCTCGCCTTCGCGACTGAGCACGCGCAGGCAGTCCAGGTACTGCTCGCGAAAGAGGGTTGGGATGATGATCCGGCAGCCGCCCGCTGCCGTTAACTCGGCGTTCATGGCCAGGCGGGCCAAGCGGCCGTTGCCGTCGTTGAAGGGGTGCACTTCGGCCACGATGAACATGACCAGCAGTGCGCGTGCCGTACCAGCAGGCACGCTGGGCAGGAGCCTGCTCGCTTCGATGAGTGTGCCCCGCACCCGGTTCGGGGCGACGAATTCGGTGTTGCCGGCACGATTGGCGCGCAGCTTGAATTCGCCAGGGACTCGAAGCGTTTCAGGCGGTGCTCGTCGAACGGTGCGCCCGCTGCCAACGCCTTGCCGGCGCGCGTCACGAGCACGCTCGGCCTTGACTCGAGGATGCTGCCCACCAGGCCATCGAGCACGGCAAACTCGACCGGCTTGTCCAGGCACTGGGGCAAAGCCAGTTCGCGGGCCCGTTCGCGCAGATCCGCCAGAGCCTTCTCGCCGCGGGACTCGCAGATCTTCAGCAGATGGGACTCGACCTGCTCGGCGCCCACGCCCTTGTGCAGCTGGTTCAGCCTGCCTGGCAAGGGCCATCCATTGGCCCCCGGGTATGCGGGCCGGCGCGCGCGGTACCGCCGGAACCGCACTACACTGTCGGGTTGATCCGCTGCTCCCTTCGCGCTGACTCTCGATGAGTGATTTTCAACTCACCCCACCGCCCGATCGCGACCCCGCCCGCGCGCCACAAAAAGGGCCGGCGCGCCACGATCCTGCCGAAGAGGCGGCGTTGCTGCAGGCGCTCGCGCTGGCCTGGACACCGCGCCATCGCAAGTGGCTGATCGACCTGCTGCGCCGGCTCGAGCTGCGCACCGCGCGCGCGGGGTATTTCGGCCAGGCCGACGTCGACGATTGTCTGGCCGTGCTGGCCGAGCGCGGGCTGGTCGCCCGGTCCGAGCATGGCTGGCAATGCACACCCGCGCACCGGGTGCTGCTGTTTCGCCAGGCCCTGACGCACCCTGAGTTCCGGCGCTGGCGCGACGCCGTGCTGGCCGCCGACGGCAGTGCGCCAAATCGCGGCTGGTTCAATTTCATCAGCATTGCCAGCGCGGTCACGGTTGCGCGCTTGAGTGTTTATGGCGGCGATGATATCGAGCGCTGGCGGATGATCGAACAGGCCGGGCAGCAGCTGCCGGACTGGTCGTCGGTGGTCGACCAGGTGGTGTTGAGCGGCTTCGATGCCGAGGCGTTTGAACGCGCCGATCCGGTGCTTGCCGCGGGTCTGCTGGTCGTTGGCCTCGATTTCGGCATGCATGTACTGCACCCGGCGCTGCCGGCGCTGCTGGCCCATTCGCAAGCGCGCATCGGCCGCGCGGACAAGGCCAACCTCGAGCCGCTGCGGGCGCGGGTGGCCGAGGTGCTGCTGCTGAGCGGTCGCAGCCCCGAGGCGCTGACGGTGATCGAGGGCCGCGAGGACGGGCAGGCCAAGGCTTTGCGGGCGGCAGCGTTCGCGGTGCAGGGGCAATGGGAGGCGGGCGCGGCCGGTTTTGAAGAAGCCTTCGTCTTACGGCGCCAGGAGAGTGGTCTGCGCAAGCGGCTGCTGCCCGAGACGCTCGCCTGGCTGTATCCGATGTGCCTGTTCGCGACCCGCGATCCGGTGCGCATCGCGCTGGCGCGAAAATTCTGCGCAGCCGAAGCGGGAACGCGCAAGCCGCACGATGAATCGATCTGGGGCCGCTGGGTCAAGGCGGCAGACATCCGCCTGGGTGATGAAGCCGCAGATCCGAGTTATGGCGACCTGCACGCCTGGTTCGGCACACGGCCGCAGTTCTTCTGGGCCGATCGCATGATGCTGCGGGCCTGGGTGCTGGGCTCGCAGACGACCGAGCCGATCGCGCCGCCTGATCGCCGTCTCGGGGCGCGCGACCCCGCCACCGCACGGGCCGCTGCAATGGCCGCGCTGCACCGGGCACTCGATCAGACCGGCCTGGCCTGGCTGGCTCAGCAGCTGCGCTCGGCCGAGCAGGTGCTGGCGGGCCTGCCGCCCGAGCAGCCGTTTTTCGTGCCCTCGGCCGGCGACGCCTGGCGCGATGCGCTGGCAGCGATCGCTGCCTTGAGTCCGCAGGTCAGTGCCGGTGGCGAGACGCAGTCCGGCGCCGCCACGCGTTTGCTTTGGGCGATTGTGCTCGACGGCAACCGGCGGGTGACCGCGATCGAAGCCATGGAGCAAAAGCGCGGCGTGCGCGACTGGAACAAGCCCAAGGCGATGGCGCTCTCGCGGCTGGCGCGCGACGCTGAACTCGAGGCCGACGACGCGCGCGTCGCGCGTGCGATCAAGCAGCGGCGCGGTTATGGCCCCGCCTACACGCTGGACATCGCCGAAGCCGCGGCCGCGCTCGCCGGTCATCCACGGGTGGTGATGGCCAGTGCACCAGAGCAGTTCGTGCACCTGATCGACGATCAGCCCGATGTGCGCCTGGAGGCGGCGGGCGACGACTGGGTGTTCCGCTTCGATCCCGACCTGATCGCCCTGAGCCGTCAATCGGGCGGCTTCGAGTTCGACGAACGTGGCGCGGTGCGCGGCGGCGGGTTGCCGCTCGACGGCGCGGTGTTCATCTTGCCCGAGCGCCCGGGGCATGCGCGGCTGATCCGCATCAATGCCGCCCATCGTCGTGTGGTGGCGCTGGCCGCTGGCGGCTTGAAGGTGCCGCGCAGTGCGGCGCAGGAATTGCAGTCGGCCCTGCCCGCGCTGTCGGCGCATTTTCGATTGCGCGCCGAAGAGGCGCATGGTGCGCGGGCCGTCACCGCCAGCGGGCGCCTGCGCGCCGAGTTGTCGCCGGTGGGCGACGG
>JAYVOV010000413.1:0-5440 GCA_043757735.1 Burkholderiaceae bacterium | reverse complement strand
AGGGTCCGGTTCCGGGCTTGGCTCCCTGATTCACCGCTCGCGAGAGATCGACTCCTGCGGGCGCGCGTCAGTCATTCTGGATAGCGCCATGGTGTGGGCTGTGCCGCGCTCTCGTCGATGGTCCACTGCGGCAAAGACAACCCTGGCGACAGATCATTGAACACCATCCGTACCCGCGTGCCGATGCCCACCCGTCGCACCTGATCGGCCGGGGCCAGTTCCCCCTGGGGCGTCACCAGATTGCCAACCACTCTGAGCGCGTCATGTTCGGTGGGCGCGCCCCGTTGCGTGTCGAGCTCCACCAGCAGGATCAGATAGGGGGTCTGCTGCTGAAACTGCGGCTGGATGCCGTGATGCACTTCGGTATACGAATGCACCGCGCCCTGGCCCTCGACCGGGACCCAGCGCGATGTCAGGCTGGTGCAGAACGGGCAGGCGGTGGTGGGCGGGTAGCGCAGCAGCTGGCAGTCGTCGCAGCGTTGCAGATGAAAGTCGTGCTGCGCGCAGTGACCGAAGTAGGCGGTGTTTTCGATGTCGAGTTCATCGACCGTCAGGTGCATGCCCAGATGGGACCCTTGCAATGTCATCGCCTCACCCCCTTCGCATGATCATGGCTGAACCGGTGCCGGGCATGGCCCAGCCCAGATTGGCCGACAGTTGCGCGTCCTTCACCTGACGGCAGCCGCCTTCCCGATAATCGTAGGTATGCTGACGTCGGCCGTCCGGCCCGATCGGGCAGCTGTCGTCCACGTCATGGCGCAGTTGCCGCACGTTCTCGATCACCATCGCGATGCCATGTGTATAGCCCTCGCACAGATGGCCGCCGGAGGTATTGTTGGGCCGGCGCCCGCCCAGGCGCATGGTGCCGTCCGAGACATACTGCGGGCCTTCGCCCTTCTGACAGAAGCCATAATCTTCGAGCTGCATCATGGTGGTGAAAGTGAACGCATCGTAGGACCCGGTGACATCGATGTCCTGCGGCCCGACGTCCGCATTGGGAAACAAAATGTTCTTGCCGTAGAAGCCGGCCACGGTGGAAATCGGTCCGTGCTGATAGTGCATGTCGACACGCGGCTTGCAGCAGCGTCCGACCACCGAACGAATCAGCACCGGATGATGCGGGCAATCGCGTGCCCGGTCTGCCGACGTCACGATGATGCAGTTGGCGTTGTCGGTCTCGACACAGCAGTCCAGCAGATGCAGCGGCTTGCAGATCATGCGGCTGTTCAGCACTTCATCGACCGTTACACGTTTCTTGTAGAGCGCCTTCGGATTGCTGGACGCGTGCTCTGAATGGATCACCTTCACCATCGCCACCTGCTCCGGACGGGTGCCGTAGTCATGCATATGGCGCATGAAACTGGGGGCGAACATCTGCCCGGCCGACTGCCAGCCGTAGGCGCGTGAATGAAGCTGGTCGCCGGAGATCGGGGCCGCCGCGCGGGCACCGGTGCCACCGATTCGAACCTGAGAATAACCGTTCATGGCCCGGTAGATCGCCACCGTCTTGCATAGGCCCGCCTCGATGACCCCGATGGCAATGCCAACCAATGCCTCGGTGGAGGAGCCGCCACCGTACACATCCATGTAGAAGTTCAGGCGGATGCCCAGATCGCCCGCCATGAAGGTGGAGAACGTGGAGTCATTGTTGGAATAGGAAAGCATGCCGTCGATGTCGCCGGGCTGCATACCGGCGTCGTTCATGGCGGCACGGATGGCCTGCACGCCCAGCGCGCGGGTGGTGCGCCCGGAACCCTGGCCGCGCATGTACGCCGTCTCGCCCACGCCGGCGATGGCGTACTTGTCTGCCAGATACTTGGGCGATGTCGCATCGAGATCGATTGCTGTCACGGTGGTCTCCTCCAGTTTTTTTCGAAATGATGGATGCTCAGCTGTCCACGGTGATTCTCGCCTGACGGATGACGTCGCCCCATTTGAGCAACTCCGAGCGCATCAGTTCGGTGATCTTCTCGACGGGTACACCGCCAGTTTCTTCGACGCCGGCATTGCGCAGTGCGGCAACGGTGTCCGGGTCTTCCAGGCTGGTGCGGATGGCGGCGCGCAATCGGGCGAGGGGTTCGGCGGGAATGCCGGCGGGCCCGACGAACAGACTCCAGGGCTTTTCGTCAAAGCCGGGCAGGCCTTGCTCGGCAATGGTCGGCACGTCGGGTATCACCGAGGCCCGGCGCGCGCTGGTCACGCCGATGGCGCGCAGCTTGCCGCTTTGCAGATGGGGAATCGCCGGATGCACGGTGGACACCGCCAGGTCGACCTGCCCGCCGATCAGGTCGGGGATGTACTGAACCGCGCCCTTGTAGGGCACGTGATTCATCACGATGCCGGTGCGCATCTTGAAGAGTTCGCCGAACAGATGATGCGATGAACCGACGCCGGCGCTCGCGCAGCTCAATTTGCCCGGGTTGGCCTTTGCATACGCGACCAGTTCGGCAACGTTGCGCGCCGGCACCTTGGGGTGCGCGACCAGCAGCATCGGCGTCACACCCAGGGAGCCCAAGGGCACGAAGGAGGTGACCGGGTCATAGCTGAGCTTGCGCATATTCGGCACATACGCGAAGGCCGAACTCGACATCTGATGAATGGTGTAGCCGTCGGCGGGCGCACGCGCGGCGGCGTCGGCACCGATGATGGTCGAGGCACCTGGGCGGTAGTCGAACACGAAGGGCTGGCCCAGCAGCTTTTCGAGCTTGGCCGTCACGATCCGTGCCCACTGGTCGGCACCCCCACCCGGCGGGAAGGGGATGATGATTCGGATCGGCTTGTCGGGGAAATTCTGCGCCGCCGCACCGCCAACCAGGCTGCAGGCAGCCGAGGCCGCGCCCAGTGCCAGCGTCGAGCGTCGAAGGGGTTTCATGTCTCAGTCTCCAGCAGGGGTGCTGCGGGCGGGCGAACGACCATCGACGTCGCCAAAGCGCTCTGTCATCACGGTGTCGAAGGGCACCGACGCATCGAAGACCGCGCTGCCACCGCGCAGCCGATAGGCCTCGCTGTGTCGGGCGGCCGGCGGCTCCTGGCCCTGCTGCAGTGCTTTGGCCGTTCCCAGCACCTGCCGACGAAAGCGCACCACCGCCAGGTCGGTTGGCCCGAGGTGCTCCTGCGTGCGGTCGGCGATGCGGCCCTGGCTGTCCTGGATCATCGCGTCCTGCTCGGACACGCCCTTGACGCCGGTGAAGCTCTCGCGGCGCTGCTGATGGCGATCGAGCAGATAGTTGTTGCTGCGGTTGCGCAGCGGCACATAACCCGGACCCAGCGCGGCGAACACGCCGTGGCCGGCACTGATTTTCTCGCGCTCGGCCGTGGTCAGCGGCCGCTCCGGGTTCCAGGCGTAACAAAAGATCCAGCACGAATGGTCGTCGATCGGTACCCAGGTCTGGCCCTGGTAGGTTTCGCCCTCGAGCGCATTGGGGGCCAGGCTGTGGTTGGGCTGCATGTATTGGCTGATGCGCCAATAGAGCTGCGGGCCGTCGGTCTGGCGCGCAGCGCCCGCGACGAATCCGGCGTCATGCTCGCGCACGGTGAACCGGGGCATCGGGTCATTGCGCATCCAGGCCAGCCGCTGCTGGTCGGCATTGGCCTGGGTGATGGCGCCCGCGGTCTGGCCCACGGGCACGCTGGGTGCGGGCATGTGCAGGAAGGAAAAATGTGCGGTATCCAGGCCGCCCTCGATGGCCTGTGCCCAGTTGCACTCCTGCAGTTTTTTCTTAACGACACGATGGCCTGCCGGCAGCAGCGCGAATTCCATCTGCGGCAGCGCCGGTTCCTTGTCCCTGGGACCGAGCCAGGCCCAGATGAAGTCGCCCCATTCACGGGTGGGGTAGCTCTTCAGGCAGACCTTCTCGCGATAGGCCTCGTCCGAGGGAATGGTCGGGGTCTCCAGGCATTTGCCATCGGCATCGAACTTCCAGCCGTGGTACGCGCAGCGCAGACCGGACTCTTCATTGCGCCCGAAATACAGATCGGCGCCGCGGTGCGGGCAGCGGGGCGACACCAGCCCCACCCGGCCCAGGCTGTCGCGAAACGCCAGCTGATCTTCGCCCATCACGGTGACGCGGATCGGGTCGCCATCTGGTACCGGCAGTTCTTCGCGCAGGGCCACCGGCTGCCAGAAGCGCCGCAGGTACTCGCCCATGGGCGTGCCGGCATTGGTGCGGGTCAGCAGTTCATTGTCCTCGGCCGACAGCATGGTCTGGTCTCCTCGTCAAACACCCGGGTTGCGATCGCCCTCGGCTACTTGGCGCATTTTTTTCACACGCTAGCATGCTCCGGGCGGGTTGCCGCCGCCATAGCCCCAGCGATCGGTACGGCCAGCCCGAATACTTCGCGGTCACGATGAAGCGAGGATCAGCACCCAGCCGATCATGCGTTGCTCGACCCCGTGCTGGGCATAAGCCTCAGCGAGGGCGCGCGCAGCGTACGCACTGTTCGCGATGAGCGTGGGGTCCACTGGCCATCGAATAGTTTGATCAGATGCCTGAATCCGTGACCTCAAATTCTCCCGCCTGAGTTTCAACCCGAATATCCCAGACCTGATCCAGGAATCACGTGAATCTGCCCCAACAAACCATGAGCCCAATCGAGCAAACCCGTTGGCGCGCAGTTGGGCGCGGCGATTCACGGATGCGGCCGAATTTTGCATACACCCAACCCTGCCTGCGCCATGCAGGCGGGATAAATCTCAGATTGCGGGATTCTTTTGAGCGAACTGGATCGCTACGACGTTTTGAGCTGACCGTAATGGCGCTCAAACACCGCAAAACCGCTATCGCTCTCACCCAGGCCCAAAATCCAGCGTCCGGCATGGCGGATCATGCGCCCTGCCTTGAACATCATCTCCTGCATCACCGTCTTGATGCGCCGACGTTTTGCGGCATGACGCACCGGGGCATCGGGCTCATTGAGCGTGTTTTGCCCAATCAGGCGCAACAAGTTCATCGCCATTGCCGCCAACTGGCACACCAGGTAGTTGGTATCGAACTTGCCAGAGGGAAGGCGCTCCAGATCCATATCGGTTTTGAACTCCGAATGGAACTGCTCATGGGTGGCGTGATCACAGTACAGCGCAATGATCTCTGCTGCATTGAAGCGCTCGGGCAACGTAGTCGTCCAACCTTCGAGCACATACTCGGGCAACAACAACACGACACCTCGCTTGTCGATCGTGCGCTCTGTCAAACGATAGGCGCGCCGGGCAGGGTTGGCATCACTACCAACGCCAGCCAAGGCCAAGATTTCTTGCCAGACACACTCACGTTTGCCGGGGCGATCAATGACCCACGTCGTTGTGGTATCGGCTACCCTTTTGGCAGCGATTTCTTCCACCGGTGCTCTGCGCGGGTTCCACTTGATGAGCAAGGCGATCTCACGCTTCAGAGCGACTGCCTGGGCCGTAATCTCTTGATACAGCTTGAGCGAATCAAAGCCA
>JAYVOV010000412.1:0-5457 GCA_043757735.1 Burkholderiaceae bacterium | reverse complement strand
GTCGCGCGCCGGCTTCTTCACTCGGCCGGCCGCGGGCTGCGCGGGTTCGGCTTCGCGGGAGGCCTGCACTCTGACGACCGATGGCCGGATGACGTCATAAGCCCGGGTTGCCTGCGAAGGCAAGGTTGCTGTTTCGAGGCTGCGTGCAACGGCCGCATCGATGTCTTCCTGGGTGTAGCCGCCAACGGGCGCGAGCAGGCTCAATCGCAGCAGCCAGCCGAAGACGACCATGCCGGCGCCGGCGCTCAGCCAGAATCGCAGGCCGAGCGAGCGCAGCCGGGCGGGCCACCATTGGCGGCGCAGAATTTGCGGCGGATGCCCACCCGTGGCCGGACCAATTTTGGGCGCCACTGTGGTCGCGAATGCGATTCGCACAGCGTCAGCCTCAGCGCCCATGGCCGGACGAGTGGATTCAGTTCGCGGGCGGCGCGACGCGCTGTAGAAAACCGGGCGCTTCACGAGCCGTCCTCAGGCGGGGTGACGACGCCCGACCAGAAAGCTGTAGCCCTGCGGCCCGTATGACTCGGTATGCGGGCATCCGGCCGCCACCTCGAGCGAGTCGCCCGTCCGATAGGTGACGACCCCGTGCCCGCAGTCGATATCCGCATGCCCCGCGAGGACCATGGCTCGCACGTCGTAGGGATGGCTGTGCAGAGCGATCGCGACGTTCGGCGCAATGGACTTGCTTTCGATCTCAAGGTAACCGTCGCGCAGGAGATTCGCCTTGAAAGTTTCGATGTCGATCATTGCATGCTCTCAGATAAGTGAGGCGCGACGGCCAGGCGCGCGGCGGGTGACACGGCGCTGCGGCCAGCAGCCAGCGACGCGGGTGATTCGATCATCTGAACTGTCGCGCGGCCGGTCACGGCCGGCGCACGTTTGGGCGTGGGGTGCCAGCCGATCAGTGCGAGCATCACGAAAAAACCGATCACGTAAGCCAGCGCTACATGCCAGCCATGACGCAGCCACAGCCCGACCGATCGTGCCTCGGGGTACTGGCTGGCGAGCGCGACGCCCGCCGAAGACCCGAACCAGATCATCGATCCGCCAAACCCGACTGAAAACGCCAGCATGCCCCAGTCGTAGCCGCCCTGCTTGAGCGCCAGGCCGGTGAGCGGGATATTGTCGAACACGGCCGAGACGAAACCCAGGCCGAGCGCAGACTGCCAGGAGGCCACCGGCAGTTTTTCGACCGGCATCATGCTGGCGCACAGCACCAGCGACAACAGGAACACCGAACCCCGGGCAGCCGGTTTCATCTGAGACCAATCCGGGCGTCGGATGGGCGCAGTAGCCAGCAGGGCAACCCAGACCGCTGCGCCGAGCCAGGGCAGTGCTTCACCCAATGGGCCCATGGCACTGTTGACATAGACGTTCACACCGATGGCGCTGACCAGGATGATCGCCACGATCAGCAGCCGCATCCAGTCAACCGGACGATGCTCGCCTTCATCCTTGAGAATCGGTGAATAGCGATGCTGCTGCAACGATGCCGGAATGCCAGTGACGAGCAGCGCGACCACCGAGGCGGTGAAACCCGTAGCCACCGCCAGCGGGCTGACGCCGGCAATCCACATCATCGTGGTGGTGGTGTCGCCGACCACCGACCAGGCGCCGCCGGCATTCGAGGCCGCGACGATGGCGGCCAGATAGCCGATATGCACCCGCCCGCCGAATACATGGCGGGCGATGGTGCCGCCGATGAGCGCGGCCGCGATGTTGTCGAGAAATGAGGAGATGCACCAGACGATGCACAGCAGAGCCATCCCGCCTTTCCAGTCGTCGGGCAGGAAGCGCGGCAGGACTTCAGGAATCTGGCTCTCTTCGAAATGCCGCGACAGCAGTGCAAAGCCGACCAGCAGCCCGAACAGATTTGCCAGAATGACCCACTCGTGAGCCAGGTGGGCGAGCAGGCCTGAAAGCCCCGGGCCGCTGGGCAGGCCGGTGATCAGGACCTTGTAGGAAGTGATCACCGCAAGTCCGATCAGCGCGACCCGCAGGGTATGGTTGTGGAAGAGCGCGACGCCGAGCAGCGTGCCGGCGAACAGAATGAAGTCGACGGGAATTCCGAGAACCGCGGGCATGAAGGGTCAGGACTCGTGGGGGCACAGTGAGCTTACCACCGGTGCTTGAGCCACCGATACCCGCGGGCTTCGGGCGAGCAGTGCATTAGTCGCGACTGTGTGAGTGGTGTACCGAATCCCGGCCGGTCCTGGCACCTTCGGACGGCCGTCGTGCCAAAATCTGCGGCTGACCTTACTATCGATCGGGAGTTCGCATGCCTGAAGTGCTCATCCGTCGCGCCGGCCCCATCGGCACGATCGTTTTTTCGAATCCCGCCAAGTTCAATGCCATGAGCCTGGGCATGTGGCAGGCTTTGCCCGACGCGATCGCGCAGCTCGACGCCGACTCCGAGATCCGGGTCATCGTGCTCGAGGGTGATGGCGACAAGGCGTTCGTGTCGGGCGCTGATATCTCTCAGTTCGAGACCTCGCGCAGCGAAGCATCGGCGCAGGCACTCTACAGCGCCGCCGTCGACGCCGGCTATCGCGCGCCGGTCGAGAACCGAAAGCCGACCATTGCCAAGATCCGGGGGGTCTGCATGGGGGGTGGCCTGGGCCTGGCCGCCGCCTGCGATCTTCGGGTGTGCTCGGACGACGTTCGCTTCCGGATGCCCGCCGCGCGCCTCGGCCTGGGCTACGGAACACCAGGTGTTGCGCGTTTTCTGTCGCTGCTCGGTCCGCAACGAACCTTCGAACTCTTCTACACCGCACGCATCTTCGGCGCCAGCGATGCTGTGGCGATGGGTTTCGTCCTGCAGAGCACCACGCCGGCCGATCTCGACAAGACAGTGCTGAGTCTCGCCACGGCCATCGCCGGCAATGCGCCTCTGACCCTGCACGCGACCAAACGATCGCTGGATGCCTTGCTATGCGCCCGAGGCGTACCGGCAGACCCTGATGCCCTTGCCCAGCGATTCGCCGCGGCCCAGTCCGCAATCTCCGCTTGTGGCAAGAGCGACGACTACCGCGAAGGCGCACGCGCCTTCATGGAAAAGCGGCCTCCCCAGTTCACCGGCAAGTGAATGTCGCGGGCCGGCGCCAATTGCGGCGCCGGGCTTGGCCTCATTCCCCTGCTGTGTAAGCCACCACTTGGTTGCGTCCCTGACGTTTGGCCCGGTACATGGCGTCATCCGCATGGCGGATCAGCCGTTCCGGACTGTCGCCGTCGTCTGGTGCGACCGCGACGCCCGCGCTGAATGTCACCCGCACCTCGCGGCCGCCAACGTTGTACGGAAAGCTGACCGAGCGCATCAGTTTTTCGGCAACATCGATGGCTGCCTCGACGTGCCCCAGCGCCGGCACCATGACAACGAACTCATCGCCGCCAATGCGGCAGACCGTGTCGCTGGCGCGCACCTGTTCGGACAGCCGGCTGGCGATCGCGCGCAGCAATTCATCGCCCAGCAGGTGGCCATGGGTGTCGTTGATCTGCTTGAAGTAGTCGAGGTCGATGAAGATCAGCGCCAGCCGTTTGCTGGTGCCGCGAGGGCTGCGCAAGGCCTGCTGCAGGCGATCGAAGAACAGGAGCCGATTGGGCAGCCCGGTCAGCGGGTCGTGTTGTGCCAGATGCGACATCCTGGCTGCGACGTCTTCGGCCTCGGTGACCTTGCGTTGATGCTCGGCCAGCAGGGTTGATTCAAGCTGACGTTTTTCGGTGACGTCTTCGAGCGCAGCCAGTGTGCCGATCACTCGCCCCCATTCATCGCGCTCCGAGGTTGCCGACATCAGCATACGTCTCACTTTACCGTCGCCGCGCCGCATCTCGAGTTCGACGTCGCGGCACGAACCGCTCGCCCGCAGCATCGGCAGGATCACCTGCTCGGCGCGGGCGCGCGAGGGTTCAGTCAGGAAGTCGGTGAACGCCCGCTCGAGGACTTCGCTGCGGCGATAGCCCATCATGTCCAGCCAGAAATTGCTGACCGAGACGATCCGGCCATCGGCCGCCAGCGAATGCATCATCACCGGCGCCCGGAGGTACAGGCGCTGATAGTGGGCTTTGCTGCGCGCCAGCGCCCGCTGCGATCGGCGGCCCGAGCGCGCGATTGCGACCGACAAGACCAGTGGCGGAATCACCGAGACCAGCAGCGGCAGATAAAACAGCGCTTCTTCCCACTGATACGACAGTGGCGGCGGCAGGAACAGGCCAAACGCGATCAATGTGCCCGCGGCCACGATGGCCAGCAGGCTCAGGGTCGCCACCATCACGAACCCGGCCTGGACCGCGACGTAGGTCAGCACGCCCGTCACATAGACGTAAGGATAGGGGAGACGCAGCAAGGCAAGCAATGTGGTGCCGATCACCAGTGCCGCCATCAGCAGGTTTTCCGCCCGCCAGGGGGCTTGCCAGTCCAGGCGCCGGCGCGATCGCAGCAGGACTGCGCACAGCGGCAGCATGGCAACGGTGCCGATTGCGGCCCCGCAGTACCAGGCGATCCAAACCCGTTCGAAGGATGCCAGTTCGTCGCCACCGAGCAGCACGGCGGCGAGGGTGGCACTGGCCAGTGGCGGCAGGAGCGCCCCGAACAGCAGGAACCGGCTGAAGGCGATCGGACTGGCCATCATGGATTCGAACGCGCGCGCTTTGCGCAGCAGCATTGCGCCCAGCCAGACCTCGATCAGATTAGGCGGAACGAACCGCAGCGCGGTACCGGGAGGATCACCGTGGATCAGATTGGCGGTGAAGGAGGCCAGGCCAATCATCAAGAGCATGGCGCCCCAGTGACGTCTGGGGTAAACCGCCAATACCGCGATTCCGAGTCCGTTGGCGAACCACAAGGTTGCGATGCTGCCAGGCTGTCGTGACAGCCACAGCGCGGCCAGGCACAAAAGCCAGTAGGCGCCGCCGAGCGCGACCAGACTGCGAGCCGATATGGCGGGTGCCGGCATGTCAGTAGTCGACCGGTCTGCCCTGGGTCAGTCGCGACTGACCCATCGACCGTCGCAGGCGCCAGCGAAACCAGATCAGACCCCCCGCACCGATGAGCATCAGCGCGACAGCCAGCCATACCAGCCAGCGGGGATGTCTGGCGGCGTTTTCGCGTGCTTGCGCCGGCATCCAGCGGGCGAGAAGACCGAGCCGCTCCTGCGGCCCCAAGGCGCTGATGCCGATATCGAGGATCTCACGCAGTTCCGGCCAGTCCTTGCGAACAGCGAAACTCAAGGCGTACTCGAAACCGACCGAGGATCCCACATGCAGACCGGGGATGGCCTTCACGGAACGCACGAAGTGCACGCTGGCCAGATCGGCCACCGCCGCCTCGACGCGACCGGATGCCAGCCTCTCCAGCGCAGCGCCGTCGTCGGGTACCGCGATCAGCTCGAGCCGCGGAAAGCGCTCGCGCAGGAAGGATTCCACCGCGTAGCCACTGCCGACCGCCACGCGTTTGCCCGCCAA
>JAYVOV010000411.1:0-1500 GCA_043757735.1 Burkholderiaceae bacterium | reverse complement strand
CTTCGACCGAGCCGACCATCGATCCCATGATGGTGACCGCCTTGAACACCAGCATTGCGGGGGTGACCGGTGTGGCGCCGCCGATCAAGCCGACGCATACCATCTTGCCACCCTTGCGCAGCGCGTTCAGGCCCATGGCGAAAGAGTCGCCGGTCCCGACAAAATCGACCACGCCGGCAACGCCGCCGGCCTTGGCGATCGTCTTGAGAGCGGCGGCGTCGCGCGGATCGATGGTCTCGCTGGCACCGGCGGCGCGGGCCAGAGGCCACTTGGCCTGGTCGAGATCAGCCACTATCGGCGAGACGCCGAGAATCTCGCGGGCGAACCGGATTCCTGACAGGCCAACACCGCCGGCGCCCACGATCAGAAGTTTTTCGCCGGTCGGGAAGGGCGCCAGTTTCTTGAGTGCAGCATAGGCGGTGAGGCCCGAGCAGGCGTAAGGGGCCGCCTGCTCCAGCGCCAGGTTGCCGGCCGGGACCAGGTACCTGGCGTCGGGCACCATCGTGTACTGCGAGAAGCCGCCGTCGCGTTGCAGACCGAGGTTGCGCGGGGCCGAGCACAAGGGCTCCTGGCCACCTTTGCAATAGAAGCAGCTGCCACAGCCGATCCACGGATACACCACTACCTTGTCGCCGACCTTCACGCCCTGCGCCAGCGCGGCCGCCTGCGCACCCTCGCCGAAGGCCAAAACCTCGCCCGCGATCTCGTGGCCGAGCACGCGCGGCGCAGCAACGCCGCGCGACAGATCGATCTTGCGCCCACCACCGGCGTCGACGAATCCGTCGTAGAGCATGACGTCGGAATGGCACACGCCAGCGGCCAGGATTCGCACCAGCACTTCGCCGGCCGCAGGCGGGCGGACGTCTTCGAACACTTCTTCCATAGGCTCGCCGTGGCGAACCAGCTTGAAACATCGACAGCGATAGGGTGTGGCGTTCATTGGGGGTTCCTCTCCGACAGGCTCCTGGCGGGCAGGGTTGCCAGGATGGGGTGATGGTGCCACATCGCCCGGACCCGACGAACCGCGCGACGAGCGCGGATGCGCCGGCCTGGCCGCCGGATTGCGCCCAGGCCGGCGGGTACAGCGGGTTTCGCAACGGCGCAGCGCTTCAAATCCAGAAAGTTGACCGGTATGATGCAAGGTTCGTCCGCGTTCGCTTCGCTGCACTGCCGCAATGATCGCCGGGTGGCCGGCTCGATGCCTGATGGCAGGAGCTCCTACCCACGCCATCATTGTGTCTTGCGGCAAGTGTGCGCTCATGTACTGAATTTGCCAGGGATTGCGCGGAGCGTCGAGATGCACAGTAGCGAGATGCACAATGAGCACTTCCAGGTGCCGCAGGCGGCCGCCGGCCAGTCACTGACGGCGCAGGGTCTGTATGACCCCGCCAACGAACACGATGCCTGCGGCGTCGGATTCGTCGCTCATATCAAGGGCAAAAAGAGCCACAAGATCATCGAGCAGGGTCTGCAGGTGCTGTGCAATCTGGACCATCGCGG
>JAYVOV010000410.1:0-5461 GCA_043757735.1 Burkholderiaceae bacterium | reverse complement strand
CGCCGTATTGCGTGGGCTTCGCCGCCGAGAGCGAAGACCTCGAGCGCCACGCGCAGGAGAAACGCAAACGCAAAGGCGTGCCGCTGCTGGTCGCCAATATCGGCCATGAAACCTTCGGAATGGACGACAATGAATTGCTGCTGATCGACGCCCATGGCAGCCACCGTCTGGCGCGCGCCAGCAAGACTGAGCTGGCCGCCCGGCTGGTCCAGGAACTGGCCAGCCGCCTCTGACAGCCGCCGTAAGCAGGAGGTCCACATGATCAATTCCCAGGAACCGAAAGACGGCGACTTCGCCCGCTACATCGAGAACCTGAGCAAGCTGGCGCCAGGCCAGAGCCAGGTCATCGGTCCGCGTGCGCCGGGGAGCCAGAGCGACATCGACGCGCAACCGCGACGCGAGCAGCTCAAAGCCTTGCGCAAGGCGATCGAAGATCGCAAGCAGCAGGTGCTCGCGAGCGCGCAGGACAGCCTGTTCGGGCGCTCCGCGGGCAGCACCGCTGCCCATCACAGTGCCGCCGTCCCGCCGGAACTGTCATCGACTTTTACTGGCCTGGGCAATCTCACCGCCCGGCTGGCTTCGCTGGCGGTGGTGGCGGGCGTGGTGCTGATCGGTCTGAGCTTCCTCGATGAGTTGCCCTTTCAGATCGACCCCACGACCGGCCTGCAGGTACTGGCGGTCGGCATCGTGATGCGCTTCATGTCGCGCGCTTTCGGCGCGAAATCGGCCTCATGAACCTCGGCCTCATGAACCTCGGCCACATGAACCTCGACCTCAGAATCCTCGACGAACGTCTGCGTGACCGTCTGCCCGCGTATGCAACACCCGGCAGCGCCGGTCTCGATCTTCGCGCCTGCCTCGACGCGGCACTGGTGCTGCACCCCGGGCAGACCGAACTCCTGCCCACCGGGCTGGCGATTCATGTGAAGGATCCAGGCTTCGCCGCGCTGATCCTGCCGCGCTCGGGTCTGGGCCACAAACACGGCATCGTGCTGGGCAATCTGATCGGCCTGATCGACTCCGACTACCAGGGTCAGCTGATGGTTTCGTGCTGGAACCGCGGCGCCCACGCGTTCACGATCGAACCCTTCGAGCGCATCGCCCAGCTTGTGATCGTGCCGGTGGTGCAGGCGAGATTCAACATCGTCGATCAGTTCGGCACCAGTGATCGCGGCGAAGGCGGCTTCGGCAGCACCGGCCGCTGACCGACGCCCCTCGGCGCCCCGGCCCGAGGGGCGAGCCCCTGGCCGGGGCTCACGCGGGCAGGATTAAACTCAGTCAGGCTCCTGACGATGCGCCGATCAGTATGTCGAGCTTGCGCGCATCGACCACAAACTGGCGGATGCCCTCGGCCAGCTTGTCGCTCGCCATCTGGTCTTCGTTCAGATCGAAGCGAAAATGTTTCTCATCGAAACGTACCCGGTCGATCGGCATTGTCTGCGCGACGGCCGGGTCCAGGCGACGGCGCACCGGCGCGAGCGAGCCCTGCAATTCGCCCAGCAGTTCAGGGCTGATGGTGAGGAGATCGCAGCCGGCCAGCGCAACGATCTGCCCGACATTGCGAAAGCTCGCACCCATCACCTCGGTGGGGTAGCCGAACTTCTTGTAGTACTCGTAGATGCGGCGCACCGACTTCACGCCGGGGTCGTCATCGGGCAGGTAATCGACGCCGTCGCGGCGACGGTACCAGTCGTAGATGCGGCCCACGAACGGCGACACCAGCGTCACGCCCGCATCGGCACAGGCCACCGCCTGCGCGAATGAAAACAACAGGGTCAGATTGCAATGGATACCGTCGTTTTCGAGCCGCTCAGCTGCGCGGATGCCTTCCCAGGTTGCAGCCACTTTGATCAGCACCCGGTCACGCGATACCCCGGCCGCCTGATACAACCCGATCAGCCGCCGCGCCTTGGCCAGCGTGCCCTCGACATCGAAGGACAGCCGGGCATCGACCTCGGTCGACACCCGACCCGGAATGATCTTGAGGATTTCGCAGCCAAACCGCACGATCAGCCGCTCGCCCAGCGCCGCGAGCGGCTCACTGCGGTGGGCGGCGACGGTCTCGTCGATCAGGCCGCGGTACTCGGGCTTGCCCACTGCTTTGAGGATCAGCGAGGGGTTGGTCGTGGCGTCGCGCGGCGCGTAAGCGAGCATGGCCAGGAAGTCGCCGGTGTCGGCCACCACGGTGGTGTGCTGCTTGAGCTGATCGAGTGCGTTCATGGCCGGAGCTGTCGGATTGATGGACGGCACGTAACAAAGGCCGAACTCACGGATAATAAAGGGTTTTTAATCATCGGATGATCGAATGATCCTAGTCACCGGCGGCGCTGGCTTCATCGGCTCGAATTTCATTCTGGACTGGCTGGCAGCCACTGTCGAGCCGGTGCTCAATCTCGATCAGCTCACCTATGCCGGCAATCTCGAGAACCTGGCATCGGTCGAGCGTGACAGCCGGTATCGCTTCGAGCGCATCGACATCTGCGAACGCGAAGCCGTACTGGCGCTCCTGCGCGAGACTCAGCCGCGAGCGATCGTTCATTTTGCTGCTGAAAGCCACGTCGACCGTTCCATCCTCGGTCCGGCGGAGTTCGTGCGCACCAACATCGAAGGCAGCTTCGCACTGCTCGAGGCGGCGCGGACCTACTGGGGCGAAATGCCCGCCACGCAGCGAACGGCCTTTCGTTTTCTTCATGTTTCCACCGACGAGGTCTATGGCTCGCTCGGCCCCACCGACCCCGCGTTCTCGGAAACCACAGCCTACCAGCCCAACAGCCCCTACTCGGCATCCAAGGCCGCGTCAGATCACCTGGTGCGCGCCTATCACCACACCTACGGGCTCCCCACGCTCACCACCAACTGCTCGAACAACTATGGTCCGTTCCAGTTCCCCGAAAAGCTGATTCCGCTGATGATCGCCAACGCGCTCGCGGGCAAGCCCCTGCCGGTGTACGGCGACGGCTTGAACGTGCGCGACTGGCTCTACGTGGGCGACCACTGCGCGGCGATCCGGCGGGTTCTCGACGCTGGCCGTCTCGGCGAGACCTACAACATCGGCGGCAGCAATGAGATGCCCAACATCGAGGTCGTGCGCACGGTTTGCGCGCTGCTCGACGAGATGCGCCCCGATCCTCGAGGGCCCCGCGAACGCCTGATCACTTACGTCAAGGATCGGCCCGGCCACGATCGTCGGTACGCAATCGACGCCCGCAAGATCGCCGGGGAACTCGACTGGCTGCCAGCCGAATCCTTCTCGACCGGCCTGCGCAAGACGGTGCGCTGGTACATCGATCACCAGGAATGGGTCGGCCATGTGCTCTCCGGCCAGTACAAGGACTGGATCGCCGCCAACTACGCGACCCGCTGACCGGCCGCGTCAAACCAGAACAAGAACAGGAAAACCATGAAGGGCATCATCCTTGCCGGCGGCTCCGGCACCCGGCTTCACCCGGTAACTCAGGTTGTCTCGAAACAGCTTCTGCCGATCTACGACAAGCCGATGATCTACTACCCGCTGGCCACGCTCATGCTGGCCGGCATCCGCGAGATCCTCATCATCTCCACGCCTCAGGACACACCCCGATTCGCGCAGCTGCTGGGCGATGGCGAACGCTGGGGTCTGGACATCACCTATGCGGTCCAACCATCGCCGGACGGCCTGGCCCAAGCCTTCATCATCGGCAAAAGCTTCGTCGGTCAGTCGCCTTGCGCGCTGGTGCTGGGCGACAACATCTTCTATGGCCACGACCTGGCGCGCGAACTGGTCGGCGCGGCGGCCAAGACCGAAGGCGCCACCGTCTTTGCCTACCCGGTGCACGACCCAGAACGTTATGGTGTGGTCGAATTCGACGCAGCGGGACGCGCAATCAGCTTGGAAGAAAAGCCGGTCAAGCCGAAATCCCGCTATGCGGTCACCGGCCTATACTTCTACGACAATCGCGTCGTGGAAGTCGCCAAATCGCTCAAGCCGTCGTCTCGCGGCGAACTCGAAATCACCGACCTGAACCGCGTTTTCCTTGAATGGGGAGAGCTCGACGTTCGGGTCATGGGCCGCGGCCACGCGTGGCTCGACACCGGCACCCACGAATCGCTGATCGAGGCATCGCTGTTCGTGCAGACCCTGGAGAAGCGTCAGGGCCTCAAGATCGCCTGCCCCGAAGAAATCGCCTTCCGGATGGGCTACATCGACGCCGCCCGGCTTGAAGAACTGGCCAAGCCGCTGATCAAGAGCGGTTACGGCCAGTACCTGCTTGGCGTGCTGCGCGAGCGCGTATTCTGAGCGCCCGCTGACCATCGCGCCGAGCCTTCAACCAGAACCATTGCCCGAACTGCCCACATGAACATTGTCCAGACCACACTGCCCGGCGTGCTGCTGATTGAACCCAAAGTCTTTGGCGACGAACGCGGATTTTTCTTTGAGAGCTTCAACGCGAAGACCTTCGCGCAAGCCACCGGGGTTAGCGCAGCCTTCGTGCAGGACAACCACTCTCACTCGCGCAAAGGTGTCTTGCGAGGTCTGCACTATCAGGTCGAACAGGCGCAGGGCAAGCTGGTGCGCGCCGTCACCGGTGAAGTCTTCGATGCGGTCGTCGATCTGCGGCGCAATTCACCCACCTTCGGGCACTGGGAAGGTTTCGTGCTGTCAGCGCTGAACAAGAAGATGCTGTGGGTGCCGCCAGGCTTCGGTCATGGCTACTTCGTAATGTCCGAGTCAACCGACTTCCTCTACAAGACCACCGACTACTACGCGCCTCAGCACGAGCGTTGCGTGCTCTGGAACGATCCCGCGGTCGGCGTTCAATGGCCGCTCGAGGGTACTGAACCAACCCTCTCGGCCAAAGACCAGGTCGGTCTGCTGCTCGCTGATTCAACGGTCTATCCATGACCAGAATTCTGATCACCGGCGTCACAGGTCAGGTCGGCCATGACCTGCTCGGCCTGCTGGCGCGTCATGGCAAGGTGATCGCCGCCGATCGCAGCCTGCTCGATCTGGCCGGTCCGGCAGACGCAATCCGCAGAACACTGCAAGACCTCGCGCCCGACATCATCGTGAACCCGGCCGCCTACACCGCGGTCGATCGCGCCGAGACCGAAGAAGCCCTGGCACGCGCCGTCAACGCGGCAGCCCCGGCCGTACTGGCCGAGATGGCCGCATCGCTGGGCAGCACCCTGGTGCACTACTCCACCGACTATGTCTTCGATGGCAGTGCCCGACGTCCTTATAGAGAAGAAGACCCCTGTTCGCCAACCAGCGTCTACGGCAGGACCAAACGTGAAGGTGAACTCGCGATCGCAGCGAGCGGTGCACGGCACTACATTGTGCGCACCAGCTGGGTCTACGGCCTGCGCGGCAAAAACTTCCTGACGACCATGGCCCGCCTCGCCAGCGAGCGCCCGGAATTGCGCGTGGTCGATGACCAGATCGGCGCACCGACCACCAGCCTGGCTATCGCCCATGGCACCG
>JAYVOV010000409.1:0-5497 GCA_043757735.1 Burkholderiaceae bacterium | reverse complement strand
CCGCAATCTGGGACTGCGGCTTGCGCGGCGAGCCTGCCAGTGCGGCTCTGCGGCTCAATGCGCGCGTGGCCGGGGTCACGGCCGTGCAACGCGGCGCTGAAATCGTGCGGGTGGCCTATGACGCCTCCGGGGCGAGTGCGTTGCGCCGCAGCGACGCATTGCAGCGACTGCTGCGCGACGCCAGCTGTCTGACTCATCACATCTCGTCCAATCTTGCCTCGTATGAGTTGACCGGCCGCGTGCGCTGCGACATCGATGACCTGAGCTTCCGCATCTAGGAGCCTGTCGGAGTTAACGAAAATGACCGCTTTCCAGAGGCATCGACGCCATGCGTGATCGAATAGCCCATCAAAAATTGCCTCAGAACTCGAAATTCGGCCGCCTCGCGCTGCGTGAGTTCGAGCTTCTTGCGCATGCCGGCGATGAAGTCCGAGTCGACGAATGAGGCATCGCCCCGCTTGCTGAAGGCCATGTTCCGCATCCTCCTGTCGCGTGCCTGGCCCACCGCGAATAGATCGTGCCGGCGATCCAGGCGTATCAGGCCGCGCTGGCCAAAGGGGCGCGAGGTCCGATTCGTCGGTTTTGGCAGGCCAGTGCGGCCCCTTCCAATCTACGATGTCAGGCGATCAGCCCTGGAGCGCCTTGCCCCGGGCGGCAGCGCATGCAACCAGGATCTGTGATGAACGCTCTCGATGAAGTTTTGGCGTTGCGCGGCAAACCCGCCCCGGCGACCAGCGAAGTCAGCATCACTGGGCAGGATCCAGTGCTGTCCAGCCGGTTTCGTATCGGCGATACCTGCGCGGCGGTGTTGGGCGGCGTGGCGGTGGCGGTCAATGACATCTGGCAGCTCAAAACCGGCCGGCGCCAGCAGGCGGCCATCGAGGTACGACATGCGGCAGCGGCATTGAAGAGTTCGGCCTATCTGCAGCGCCCGGATGCGACGGGTGTGTTTCGCGATGTCGTCAGCCCCGATCATGAAGCGATGCGAGCGATGACCCAACCCTGGCCGACCAGGGACGGCCGCTTCGTGCTGCCGCATTTCGGCCTGCCCAACCTGAAGGCGCGCATGCTCGAGCTGCTGGGCTGCGAGCCCAATCCGCAATCGATCGCCCAGGCGGTGGCGAAATGGGATGCGCTCGATCTGGAGGCCGCCATCGACGAGGCCCGGGTGTGCGGTGGCATGGTGCGCAGCCTGGATGAGTGGTTGGCCACACCGCATGGCCAGGTGCTGGCGGGCAAGCCCATCGTGGAGATCATCAAGATCGGCGACAGTGCGCCCGAGCCCTTTCCTTCGGTCGACCATGGCGCTGGCGACGAGCATCGCCCCTTGTCAGGCATTCGGGTGCTCGACCTCACCCGGATCCTCGCCGGCCCGGTGTGCGCGCGAACGCTGGCCGAGCATGGCGCCGAAGTGCTGATGGTCACCACCGAGCGGCTGCCGCAGATCGCCGAGCATGTGATGGACACCAGCCACGGCAAGCGAAGCTGCTTTCTGGATCTGAATCTGGCTGCCGATGCCGCGCAACTGCGCGCGCTGCTGAAAACGGCCGATGTCTTCTCCCAGGGTTATCGCCCCGGCATGATCGGCAAGCTTGGCTTTTTGCCAGAACAGGTGGCGGCGATCCGGCCGGGCATCGTCTACACCACCATCAGCTGCTATGGCGCCGACGGGCCCTTCAGTCATCGCGGCGGCTGGGAGCAGGTGGCCCAGACGGTCACCGGCATCTGCCATGACAACAATCCGCAGCGCCCGCATCTGCTGCCGGCGGCGGCCTGCGACTACACCACCGGCTATCTCGCCGCCTACGGCGTGCTGCTGGCGCTGGCGCGACGTGCGGTGGCGGGCGGCAGCTACCATGTGCGGGTGTCGCTGTGTCAGTCGGGCATGTTCATCCAGCGTCAGGGCAAGCTCGCGCCGCCGCCGGCCGGCCTGGAGCTTTCGGCCGGCGAACTCGATGCGATCCGCATCGAAAGCCATCCGGCGCATCTGGGGCCGCTGCGTCATCTGGGGCCGATCGTGCGGCTGTCCGAAACCCCGGCCCGCTGGATCAGGCCGACGCCCAATCTGGGTGGCGATCGGCCGGCCTGGCCGGCGCTTGGCAGCACGACAGCGGTTGCGGCCAGCTGAAGCGCTTGTGACGGTTGCCTATTCCTCGGAGTGATAGCGCTCGAACATCGGGTCCTGCGTGCGCAGTCGAGCATCCTCGGCTTCCAGTTCGGCCAATGGTCGGCGCACTGGTGCCGCGCCAGCCGGGATGTCATCGAGTTTGCCCGCCTTGCCGAGCCGAACCCAGTTGGCGATCGTCGACTGCGGGACACCCAGTCGTTTGGACGCCGGATTGCCCCCGATTGAACCGGCAAGTCGCACCGCTTCAAGCTTGAAGTCTGTCGTGTTCTGCCGGTTCCGAACCGCTTCCTTGTTTCCCATGTCGTTCTGCGTTCATCAGGAAGTTTCCCAGCATCCGATGTACGTGGAACCGAGGCGGGGTCAAAGCGTAGGCAGGCCATGATTCGGGCCGCCAGGCCCAACGGCCGCCGCCATCGCGAGGGCGACGACGCCGGTGCCGCAGGCCACGGCGAGCACCTGTTCGCCCGGCTGCGGTGCGGCCTGCGCCAGCAGCTCGGCCTGCACCCCGGCGAGCAGGGCATGCCAGTGCTGCGCGTAGGGTTCGACCGCGAGATCCCAGCCGTAGCGCTGGACGCGGCGTTGGAGGCGGGTGTCCATGGCCGCCGGCTCAGGCGCGGCTGACCACGACTTCGAGGTACTCGCTTGGCACGACCAGCGACGACGGGCCGGCCCGGTTCATGCTGTCCAGCAGATCGGCCAGTTCGGCCGCCAGCGCCTCGGCACTTTCGGGCGTCTGCGCCGCGAAGGCTTTGTTCACCGGCCCGTACCAGGTGCGGAACACCTCGACGAAGTGCGCCGCCGAGCGGTAGCGGAAGGCGAAGTGCTAATCACGGCGTAGTCGCCGGCACCGGTCCAAGACTTCGCCAGAACCGACGTGCGGTTCATCGAGTGCGAGGACACCGCTCGTCCGGCCCCGCGGCGTTTGCTTGAAAAGCGCCGGAGGGGCTGCCAGACGATGGGCTACTCTAGTCGCGCAGCCATGTGCGCTGAGCGAACCGTCGGGGCCGAACTTCCTCGCGGTCGTGAACTTCTGACAAGGGGTCAATGGTGAAACGCCAGCCTGCCGCCGAGCGGTCAATCAAGGAACCAAAGCTCACTCGCGCTCATCCGCCGCTCGACCTCGCTGCCGCCGACTGGCAGCGCGGATTGCGCCGCCAGTTCGGGCGCGACCAGGCGTTCGTGCTGGAGAATCAAGGCGACGAACCGTACTTTTCGGAGTTTCGCGTCAGCAACCCGCAATCGAGCGGCAGCTACCGCGTGGCGATACGCGGCCGCAATGCCGGCGACAACTACTGCTCGTGCCCGGACTTCGCCACCAACGAACTGGGCACCTGCAAGCACATCGAGTTCGTGCTCGCCCGGCTCACGAAGAAGCGCGGAGCGAAGGCCGCCTTTGCCCAGGGTTGGTGTCCAACTTTTTCTGAGGTCTTCCTGCGTCACGATGGCGCGCGCGCGGTGTACTTCCGCGCTGGATCCGACTGTCCGGCGGCCGTGTCGAAGGTGGCTGCGGGCTTGTTCGACGCCGCCCGCGGCGGGCGCCTGCCGGAAGAGCGCTTCGGCGATCTGCAGCGACTCCTTCGCGCCGCGACGAGCAGCGGCCACGAACTGCGCGCGTACGACGACGCGCTCGACTATGTCGCTGGCCGGCGCGATGCGGCGCGGCGGGCGGAGGTCCTCGACAGCCTGTTCCCGCGCGGCAAGTCAGACAAGAAGCTGGCGCAGATGCTCAAGGCGCAGCTATATCCCTATCAGGCCGACGGCGCACTCTTCGCAGTGCGCGCCGGCCGCGCCCTGATCGGCGACGAGATGGGGCTGGGCAAGACCATCCAGGCCATTGCTGCGATGGAAATTCTGGCGCAACATTTCGGCGTCTCGCGCGTTCTGGTGGTGTGCCCGACCTCGCTCAAGTACCAGTGGCAAAGTGAAATCAGTCGATTTTCTGGCCATACGGCGCGGGTGATGGCCGGCGGCCGGACGCAGCGGCTGAAGGATTTCAGCGCCGACGATTTCTGCAAGATTACCAACTACGAGAAGCTCAATCCCGATCTCGACCTGATCGCCGCGTGGGCTCCGGAACTGGTGATTGTCGACGAAGCACAGCGCATCAAGAACTGGAACACGATCGCTGCGCGGGCGCTCAAGCGCATCGACAGTCCGTATGCCCTGGTGCTCACCGGCACCCCGCTCGAAAACAAGCTCGAGGAGCTGATCTCGATCGTGCAGTTCGTCGACCAGCACCGGCTGGGACCCACCTGGAAGCTGCTGCACGAGCATCAGGTCAAAGATGAATTTGGCCGCGTCACCGGTTACACGGGGCTGGAGAAAATCGGCCAGACGCTGGCACCGATCATGATCCGCCGGCGCCGGTCCGAGGTGCTGGCGCAGTTGCCCGGCCGCACCGATCAGAACCTGCTGGTGCCGATGACCGAGGCGCAGATGGAGTACCACCAGGAGAACGCCGACATCGTGGCGCGGATCGTGAAGCGCTGGCGGCGGACGAAGTTTCTGTCGGACAAAGATCAACGGCAGCTGACCTGTGCCCTGCAGAACATGCGCATGTCCTGCAACAGCACCTACCTGCTGGACCAGGAGTCCGATCATGGCGTCAAGGCCGACGAACTCGCGGCGCTGCTCGATGGCGTCTTCGTGCAGCCGGCGGCCAAGGCCGTGGTATTCAGCCAATGGACGCGCACCCAGGACATCGTCATCCGCAGGCTGAAAGATCGCGGCATCGGCTACGTCAGTTTTCACGGTGGCGTGCCTTCGGAAAAGCGCCTGGCGCTGGTCGAACGCTTTCGTGACGATCCCGATTGCCGTGTCTTCCTGTCCACCGACGCGGGCGCAACGGGCCTGAATCTGCAGCACGCTTCGACACTGGTGAACATGGACCTGCCATGGAACCCGGCGCTGCTGGAACAGCGCATCGGGCGCATTCACCGGATGGGCCAGAAGCGCCCGGTGCAGATCGTCAATTTCATTGCCAAGGGCACCATCGAGGAAGGCATGCTCTCGGTACTCGCCTTCAAGCGCTCGCTGGCGGCGGGCATCTTGGATGGTGGGCAAAGCGAGATCTCGCTCGGCGGCTCGCGCCTGAGTCGATTTATGAAGGAAGTCGAGAGCGTCACCGGCCGTATGGGCGAGGGCGAAGCGATGGCGCCGGCGGAAGAGGCGGCGGGCGTCGCCAGCGCGCCAGCGGAGTCGCCGGTCGAGGCCGGCACCGCTGACGAGTTTGCAACGGCCCGCGGCACCGTACCAGCAGCCTATGTTCCCGAAACAGAATCTGCCGCGCCCGTGCTGCAGCAGGCGGGAGTCGATCCCTGGGCCGTTCTGCTGCAGGCCGGCGCGCAATTGATTTCGGCGCTGAGCGCG
>JAYVOV010000408.1:0-5500 GCA_043757735.1 Burkholderiaceae bacterium | reverse complement strand
GCTTTCGAAACCGGCATCCGCGCGATCGCGATCGTGCTCATGCATGGGTACCGGTATCCGGCGCATGAAAGCGCACTTGCGGCGCTGGCGCGAGACATCGGTTTCACCCAGATATCGGTCTCGCACGAAGTGTCGCCGCTGATCAAGTTCGTCTCGCGTGGGGACACCACGGTGGTCGACGCCTATCTCTCGCCCGTGCTGCGGCGATACGTGGAGCAGGTCGCGCAGGCAATGAGCGGCGTGCGCCTGCAATTCATGCAATCCACCGGCGGGCTCACTGACGCGCGTGCTTTCCAAGGCAAGGATTCCATTCTGTCGGGCCCTGCCGGCGGCATCGTCGGCATGGCGCGCATCAGCCAGGCTGCGGGCTTCGATCGGGTCATCGGGTTCGACATGGGCGGAACATCCACCGATGTCTCGCATTTCGCGGGCGAGTTCGAACGCGCCTTCGAAACCCTGGTGGCGGGCGTGCGCATGCGCGCGCCGATGATGAGCATTCACACGGTGGCCGCGGGCGGCGGCTCGATCCTGCATTTCGACGGTTCCCGTCTGCGGGTCGGACCGGATTCGGCGGGCGCCCATCCCGGGCCGGCCTGCTATCGGCGTGGCGGCCCGCTCACGGTCACCGATGCGAACGTCATGCTGGGCAAGATCCAGCCGGCGCACTTCCCAAGTGTCTTCGGGCCCGCCGGCGATCAGCCGCTCGATGCCGAGGTGGTGCGTGTGCGGTTCGCCGAACTCGCGGCCACAGTGAGCAGCGCCAGCGCTCGGGCGATGAGCCCGCAGGCGCTTGCGCAAGGGTTCATCGACATTGCGGTGGCCAACATGGCCAACGCGATCAAACGCATCTCGGTGCAGCGTGGCTACGATGTCACCGAATACACCCTCACCACCTTCGGCGGGGCTGGCGGCCAGCATGCCTGCGGCGTCGCCGATGCGCTGGCCATGCCGCGCGTGCTGAGCCATCCGCTGGCAGGCGTGCTCTCTGCTTTTGGGATGGGGCTGGCGCAGCAGACCGCGATGAAGGAGCGCTCGGTCGAGCTGAAACTCGACGCAGCCGGTCTTGCGCAAGGTGGCGATATGCTCGACGCCCTCGCCGCGGCGGCCCGGGCGGAGCTGCGCGTGCAAGGCGAACCCGATGATTCCATATCAGTGGTGCGGCGGCTGCTGCTGCGCTACGAAGGTACCGACACCGCGCTGCCGGTCGCCTGTCCTGATCACGTGGTCATAGACGCGGCGCTGGCGATCGCGGGCATGCGCGGTGACTTCGAAGCCGCATACCGCCAGCGGTTTTCGTTTCTGCTGGACGGCCGCGCGCTGGTGATTGAATCGGCAGTAGTCGAGGCGCTCGGGGCGGCGGGGCCATCGGGCTCGCTCATCGAGCCGGAACCGGCACGCGCTGGCGGCCCGGCCGCGATCGACACGGTGCGCATGTTCAGCGCCGGCGATTGGCTCGACACGCCCCTGTATCGCCGGGATGCTCTGTGTGCCGACGATCGGATCGATGGCCCGGCGATCATCGCCGAAGCCAACGCGACCACAGTCGTCGAACCGGGCTGGCAGGCACTGATGACCGGCCGTCGCGACCTGGTGCTCACGCGCATTGTGCCGCGCCCATCGAGCCATGCGATCGGCACACAGGCCGACCCGGTCATGCTCGAGATCTTCAACAACCTGTTCATGTCGATCGCCGAACAGATGGGCTATCGCCTTCAAAACACCGCCCATTCGGTGAACATCAAGGAGCGGCTGGATTTTTCGTGCGCCGTGTTCGACGAACAGGGCAACCTGGTCGCCAATGCGCCGCACATGCCGGTTCATCTGGGCTCAATGGGCGCCAGCGTGCAGGCGGTGATCTGCGCCAACCCTGCGCTGGCACCGGGCGATGTCTACGTGCTGAACGATCCTTATGCGGGGGGCACCCATCTGCCCGATGTCACCGTGATCACGCCGGTGTTCGATGACCGGGGCGAATCAATTTTGTTCTACGTGGGTTCGCGCGGCCATCATGCCGACATCGGCGGCATCACCCCCGGATCGATGCCACCGGACAGCGTCTGCATCGACGACGAGGGCGTCTTGATCACTAATTTCGCGCTGGTGCGCGGCGGCCATCTGCGTGAAACAGAGTTCCGTGAACTGCTCGCCAGTGCACGCCATCCGGCGCGCAACATCGACCAGAACCTGGCGGACCTGCGGGCGCAGATCGCAGCCAACGAAAAGGGCCGCGAAGAACTGCTGCGCATGGTCGACCATTTTGGTCTGGCGGTGGTGCGGGCCTACATGCGCCATGTGCAGGACAACGCAGAAGAGTCGGTACGCCGGGTGATCAGCGCCTTGAGAAACGGCGACTTCTCGCTGCCCCTGGACAATGGCTCGACGATTCGGGTGGCGATCCGGGTCGATGCCGAACGCCGGGAAGCAGAGATCGATTTCACCGGCACCAGCGCCCAGCAGGCCAACAACTTCAACGCGCCGCAGGCGGTGACGATGGCGGCGGTGCTGTATGTGTTCCGCACGTTGGTCGACGACGACATCCCGATGAATCAAGGCTGTCTCAAACCCTTGAAAGTCATCGTGCCGGAAGGCTCGATGCTCAATCCGCGCCATCCAGGAGCGGTCGTTGCAGGCAATGTCGAGACGTCCACCTGCATCACCAACGCCTTGTACGGTGCGCTCGGCGTGATGGCGTCATCCCAGCCGACGATCAACAACTTCACATTCGGCAATGCGCACTACCAGTACTACGAAACCATTTCCGGTGGCTCGGGGGCGGGTGGACTGTTCGACGCCAAGGGCCGCCAGACCGGTGGATTCGCCGGGACCTCGGTGGTCCAGACCCACATGACGAACTCGCGCCTGACCGACCCCGAAATTCTCGAAACCCGATTTCCGGTTCGCCTGGACAGCTATGAGATCCGCGCGGGCTCGGGCGGCGCGGGACGTTGGTCCGGTGGTGATGGCGGCGTGAGAAGGGTGCGCTTCCTTGAATCCATGACCGCGTCGATTTTGTCCAACGGACGGGTTCATCCAGCCTTCGGGGCGGCCGGCGGGGGCAGTGGTGCACCGGGGCGAAATTGGGTCGAGCGGGCAGATGACACAATCTTGCCCCTGAAACATGCCGACCGGGCTGAACTGCTGGCGGGCGATGTTTTTGTGATCGAGACGCCGGGCGGCGGCGGCTACGGCGCGCCCGATTGACGCAAGGCCATCAGCACCTGGTTGCGGATGGCGCGCACCAGGGCAAGCGACGCATCCTCGATCTGCAGTCCTTCGGCCTGCGCGACATCAGCGTAGATCAGGCCCTTAGGGGCATCGTTGATCATGACCGGCAGCAGCAGAAAGCTGCCTGCCGCGTAGTGCTCGCGATGCCAGGCAGGCAGGCGCGAGGCGATGTTGGCGGCACCGGCGTCGGAGATCAGCAGGTCCGCCCCTTTGCGGGCGGCCACGCTGATCAGGTTGTCGTCGTCGTCGAGCATGACCCGAAACGAGCGCAGACGCTCGGCTGCGATCACGCCCGCCCCGAAGCGCCCGGTCAGGGCCTGGCCCTGCGCGTCGCGGATCGCAAACAGGACCCGGCGGCATTGCAGGGCCTGATGCAATGTATTCAGAGCACTGCGCACGAAATCGTTGAGAACGAAGCGACCGGCGAGGCCGTCCGACAAGGCGGCCAGGCCACCCGCCAGCGCATTGCGCCGAGTTTCGAGTTCCTCGGGCGTCAGCGCTCGGCCCCTGGGTGCAGCCGACAGCACCGACGCCGCCGCCCGGCTGTCGGAAGGGTTTTCGCGATCGTTGATGCTGGCTTCTGCAGCCTGGCCATCTTTCAGGTGAGGTACTGGGCTGAGCGGTGCGGCTTTGCGCGGATCGCTCTTGTCGAGATTCATCATCAATCGCCCGAACGGCGTCGAAGAAACTTCCAGGCCCATCGACTGGCCCAGCTGTTCGGTACGAATGCGGGCCTTTTTGAGCACCTCCGGCAACGCACCTTCCTTTAGACCGAGGCTCGCGGCATAGCGGCGGGTGACGGTTTCGAGCGCACTGCCCGAGTTGCTCGCGCCGCTGGCGATCAGATCGCAGACTTCTGCGGCGAAGCCGGCGGCGACCCGGACGGTCGATTCGAAACTCGAGCAGCGGGGCGCGGCGGCGCCAGGATCGAGCCGCTGCAGACCTTGCAGCAATACTTCGGGAAAGCCCCAGGACCGCCCAACCGCCTCGCCCAGTTCTTCATAGGTGACGCCCAGCACACGGCGGGCGTCGCGTGTCGCCTGGAGATGCGTCTGGTGGGGCGTGACGAGCGCCTGGAGATCAGCCGCGTGCTGTGGCAGGTGATGCAGGACCATCACCTGGCCGAGACGATGGAACATGGCGGCCAGCCCTGATTCTTCGCCGACCCGCGTGCCTTCGCCCAACGCCGCACGGGCGATCGAACAGGCGACGCTGGCGCGGACGAACTCGTCGCGCAGGGACGCCGCACGCGGCACGCTGCGCAGGTTCTCAAACAGCAGCAGCGACAGCGCGATCGTACGCACCGTGTCCATGCCCAGGATCATCAGGGCGCGCGAAACCGTGCTCACCGGCTCCTGCCCGGCCGGCCGATAGGCCGACGAATTGGCCAGATGCAGCAGGCGATGGGAAAGAGAAAAATCCTGCATGACCGCGTTGGACAAGCGGCCGATATTCTCGCGATCGGACGACGCGAGACCACTGACTTCGCGGATCGCGTTCGACAAGGCCGGGAACTCGCTGCCGCACTGCATCTGCGCGAGCAGTCGATCCAGCGGATGGACCTTGTCAGCGCCGCCCGCTGACGGCGCCGGCGGGGTGCTGTCGGTCGAATCCAAAGGGGCAAGCCCGGCTGGCATCGGTGGCGGATCTTGCGCTGGTGGTTCGGCGTGAGTGTTCATGTAGCGATCTGACGGTCAGTAGCGCTAGCTTCCCGCACCGCCAGACCGAATCGTCTGGCGAACTGCGGGGTCTTTGCACCGAAATTCGGCGCTTCTAACTCTCCTCTTATAATCGAGTCCCGTACGCCGGCTGGCGTACCCCTGCCCGTACGCCGGCTGGCGTACCCCTGAGTTTTCGAAGCCTCCGATGCCCGAGTTTTTCACCCTGCCGGGGCAGCCTGCGCTGTCCACCTTCCGCCAAGAGCGCCTGCTGGGGCGGCTGCACGCCCTCGAATCCTCGATCAGTTCCATCGATACGGACTTCGTTCACCTGCTCTGGTCCGAGCGCGCGCTGAGCGTCGACGAAACTGCCCGCCTGAAGGCGCTGCTCGATGTGCCCGCCGAGGTCAACGCCGCGCCGGGCAATTGCGTCTGGGTCGTGCCCAGGCTTGGAACTTTGTCGCCGTGGGCCAGCAAGGCCACCGACATCGCCCACAATTGTGCATTGCCGTTCATCCGGCGCATCGAGCGCGGGGTTCGCTATCGCCTGCATACCCGCGGCCGGCTGCTGGGCAGCCTGCTGGGCGAGCGCCCGCTCGATCCGGAGCGCCTCCAGG
>JAYVOV010000407.1:0-5504 GCA_043757735.1 Burkholderiaceae bacterium | reverse complement strand
GCACCACCCGCGATTGCGCCAGCGGCTTGCGCAGACGCGTGAACGGCACCTCGGCGAAGTGAGCGTATTGATAAGGATTGCCGTAGCCCAGCGTGTTGTACCAGTCGTGGGTGCGGCGGATGTACGGGACCGGGCTGTCCCATTCGGGGGCAAAACCGAGATCTTCATTGGTGTCAGCAGCCATTTGCATTCCCTCAGGCAGTCAGCGCGTCGCAGGTCGCATAGCGCAACAGACCGAGTGTCGATTCAAGCGCAGGCAGGGTCAAGGATCGAGGTCCAGAAAGCGGCGCAGGCGCTCTACTTCCTCATCCAGTGCCTGGCTGAAACCGGCGTCACGCGGTTGCCGGCCGGCGACGAAGCCCAGCTTCAGGTCCAGTCGCCCGGTTTCATCGACCGCCGCGTTGCCCCATCCCAGCACCTGATCTCGCCACAGCAGCGGCAGCGCGTAATAGCCCAGCTTGCGCCTGGCCGCCGGCGTGTAGGCCTCGAAACGGTAGGGCCAGCCCCAGAGCAGCTCGAAGCGGGTGCGATCCCAGACCACCGGATCAAAGGGTGCCAGCAGTCGCACCTGATCGGCCGCCGCATGGCGCGCGGCGCCGGGTCGTTCACCCTGTGGCCAGTACCAGGTGACGCCATCGATCGTCACCTGCGCCAGCCGCTCGCGCGCCTCACGCAACGCGAGCGCACGTTCAGACGTCAGCTGTGGCGCGCTTTTGGCGAGCATATGCACCAGGTAGCCCAGACTGCGGGCCGGCAGCGGCGCGTATTTGCGCACGACCAGATCGATCAGCGCGCGGGCCCGCCCGGCGCGCGCCTGCGGGCTGTCGTCGACGGCCGGATGATCGATCGCCTGGTAAACCCGCACGCCGCTGTCGCGCCGGGCCACTCGCAGCAGGCCGCGCTGGTGCAGACCATCGAGCAGCTGCGTGCTCGCGCTGCTGGTGCCGCCCCAATAACTGCGCACCCGGCCGTGCGCAAAATGGCGATTGATATCGCGTGGATGAGAAGGACCGTGTTCACGCACGAAGGCCAGCAGCTCGTCGGCGCGCCGCTGGGTGGCGGTATCCCAGACGCGTCGCGGCTGCCGCGGATGCATCAGCGACAGGTGCTCGCGCGGCAGAAACCCATAGTTGACCAGGCAGTCTTCTTCGATCGCGAGCCGGGGGTAGCGGCGCTCCAGGTCGCCAGCCCGGTAGCCGGTCACCCGGTGGCGAAGCGTCAGGTCCTGGGCGCGCGCCGGCGCGCGGATCGGGTCCGCCTGAACAAAACCGAGTCGGCGGATTGCCCGCGCCAGCGTGGTCGGCGCGCCGAGCGTGCGCGCCACTGCAAATCGGCGCAGCGCATCCAGAGTGACCAGCATCAGACCGGCTCAGTCGGCTCAGTCGGCCACGTCCGGCGAGCGACACCCGTGTCAGTCGACCTTGGCGCCACTGGCCTTCACCACTTTTTCATAACGCTGCAGCTCGCGCCGGATCAGCGCGTCGAACTCCTCGGGAGTGCTGGCGACCGGCTCGGCCATCAGTTGGGCGAAGCGAGTCTTGATGTCCGGCGACTGCAGCGCGCCGACAAAGGCCGTGCTCAGCCTGGCCAGTACCTCGCGCGGCGTGCCGGCCGGCGCGGTCAGGCCCCACCAGGTGTCGATCTCGAAATCTTTATAGAACTCGCCGAAGGCCGGAACCTCGGGCAGCAGCGGCGTGCGCTGCGCGGTGGTGACCGCCAGCGCGCGGATCCTGCCAGACTTTATGTTGGGCGCCGCCGTGGCCAGGTTGTCGAGAGAAAAGTCGACCTGCCCCGACAACAGCGCCAGCTGCGCCGGCCCGCCGCCACCATACGGGATGTGCACCGCGAAAAACCCCGCGCGCTGCTTGAACATCTCGCCCGCCAGATGGCCGGCGCTGCCGTTGCCGCCGCTGGCGTAGTTCAGCTTGGCCGGGTTGGCCCTGGCATAGGCGACGAAGTCACGCAGGCTCGCGATCTTCAGGCGCTGCGCGGTTTCAGTGTTGATGACCAGCACGTTGGGGATGCGCACCATCTGGGTGATGGGCGCGAAGTCATTGATGGGGTCGTAGGGCAGCTTGGAGAACAACCACGGATTGATGGCATGCATGGCCACCGCCGCCACGCCGATGGTCTGACCGTCGGGCGCGGCTTTGGCCACCGCATTCACGCCGATGCCGCCGCCCGCCCCGGGCCGGTTTTCGATGATGATCGTGCCCAGGCTGTCACGGGTTTTTTCTGCGAGCATGCGCACGGTTAGATCGATCGGGCCACCCGGGGCGAAGGGCACGATGATCCGCAAGGTGCGCGCCGGCTGCGCCGGCACCCGCGAACTGACACCAGCCAGCAGGCCGACAGTGCCGATCAGACCGAATCGACGACGCGAAAGACTCATGGGTTCTCCTGTCGGCCGAAATGATCGGCACTCTGAAATGATCATAACGCAGGGCCCCCCGGGGCGTTCAGGCACACTGCGGCCGGCAGACCCCCCGAATGACCAGGGAGAAATCAACCGTGTCGCAGCAAATCGCCTTCCTCGGCGCCGGCCTGATGGCCACCCCGATGATCGAACGTCTTCTGGCGGCCGGACAGCGCGTGCGCGTCTGGAATCGCACCCGCAGCAAGATCGACCCGCTGCTTGCGCGCGGCGCGCTGGCGCTCGACACGCCGGCCGCAGCGGCGGGCGCCGATCTGGTTCTGATGTGCGTGATGGATGCGACTGCCGTGCGATCCACCGTATTCGGCGACCAAGGGCTCGCCAGCGCAGCGCGGGCCGAGATCCGCACCCGCTGCCTGATCGACCACTCCAGCATCAGGCCCGACGCAACCCGCGAATTCGCGACGGAACTCGAAACGCTGACTGGCATCGCCTGGGTCGACGCGCCGGTTTCGGGCGGCATCGTCGGGGCGTCGGCCGGCACGCTCGCCATCCTATGTGGCGGCCCGGCCTGGGCGGTGGACCTGGCCCGTCCAGTGCTATCGGCCTATGGCGCCAACATCACCCGCATGGGCCCGACCGGCGCGGGACAGACCACCAAGCTGATCAACCAGGTGCTGGTTGGCAGCGCGGTCAGCACCATCGCCGAGGCGGTCTCCCTGGCCCAGGCGGCCGGCATCGATGCCGCCGCCCTGCCCCGCGCGCTGGCCGGCGGCTGGGCCGATTCCAAGCCGCTGCAGGCCTTCGTGCCGCGCATGGTGGAGGGCTACACCACGCCCATCGGCGCCATCAGCACGCTCCTCAAGGATCTCGATGCTGCCCTCGATCTGGCCCGCTCGGTCGGGGCGCCACTGCCGATGGCCGCCAATGCCCAGCAGCTGCTGCGGCTGATGGTGGCCCGCGGCCTCGGCGAGGACGATCCGGCAGCACTTCATCGCCTGTATCGACCCAATGCTTGAGAACCAGACAGTTGAGAATTAAACTAAATCTGCGGCTGACCTAGAATGGCCCATCCCCGTGACCCGGCACCAAGCCGTCCACTTTGTTCCGCAATCCAGGAGACACCATGTTGCGCATTCTTAAACTCTCGGCCGCCGCGCTGACGCTGTCGGCGCTGCTGCCCATCGGGGCGTCGGCCCAGACCGTTCTCACGATGTCCAGCTGGGTGCCGCCCAGCCACTCGCTCACCGTCACGCTGGCGCAATGGGGCGCAGAGATCGAAAAGGCCACCAGCGGCCGGATCAAATTCCAGATGCTGCCCAAACCGCCGGCCGCCGCACCCGGCACCTTCGATGCGGTCAAAGACGGTCTGGTCGACGTCTCCTACGTCACCGCCAGCTATCTGCCGGCCCGCCATTCGCTGCCCAAACTGCCTGAACTGCCGGGTGGCGGCACCACCGCCGAGATCAATTCGGTCGCCTACTGGCGCATCCATGAAAAATTCCTGGCCAAGGCCGGCGAATACAAGGGCGTGAAACTCATCGGGGTGTTCACCCATGGCCCCGGCCAGATGTTCAACACCAAAAAGCCCATCGACAGCGTCGATGATCTCGCCGGCATGAAAATCCGCACCGGCGGCGGCGTGGCCGAAGAAATGGCCCGCGCCCTGGGCGCGTCCGCGTTCGTGAAACCGGCACCCGAGTCGTACGAACTGCTCAGCTCCGGCGTGGCCGACGGCACCTTCTTTCCGCTGGAATCGATCGTCTCGTTCAAACTCGAAAAAATCGTCAAGTACGCCACCATCTTCCCCGGCGGCTTTTACGGATCGGCCTTCGGCTTCTTCATGAACGAAGACAAGTTCAACAAGCTCTCCAAGCAGGACCAGGACGCGATCATGTCGATCTCCGGCGAAAAACTCGCCCGCCTATTCGGCAAGTCCTGGGACGTGGCGGACGCCAAGGGGCTCGATGTCATGAAGGCTTCCGGCGTGCAGATCCTGCCCGCAACGCCGGCATTGATTGCGGGTGTCAAGCAGCGCGCCGCCGTGCTCGAGCAGGACTGGATCAAGGCCGCGAACGCCAAAGGCGTCGATGGCGCCAAGGTGCTTGTCGAATTCCGCGAAGAAGTCAAACGCGTGGCGGCCGGCAAGTAAGCCGCGCCTGATCGCCGCCGGAGGCCCCGATTGTCCAACAGAAAATCCTGGTTCGATGTTGCACTCGGGGCCGCCGCCAGCCTGCTGCTGCTGCTGCTGATGCTGCTCACCTTCGCCGACGTGGTGGGCCGCTATCTGTTCAACACGCCCTTGCGCGGTGCCTTCGAGCTCACCGAGTTATCCCTGCTCTCGCTGATCTTCGCCGGCCTGCCGCTGGTCTCGCGAGCCGACGAACACGTCACCATGGACTTCATCGACAAGCTTCTCGGGCCGACCGCACGTGCCCTGCTGCGCCGCTTCGTGCACGGCCTGTGTGGCGTCATCATATTGGGTATGGCCTGGCTGGTCTGGTTGAAGGCCGGCAAGATCGCCGGTTATGGCGACACCACCGATGTGCTCAAGATACCGGTTGGCCCCTTCGTCTACTTCATGACCCTGATGGTCGCCGTCACCGGCGCCATCCACCTGTCCAAGATGTTCGGTCCGATCTCGGTCGCGGACGCACCAGATTTCGATCCCGACAAGACGAGCACGACATGACGAGAACGCCATGACCGAAGCACTGATCGGTCTCGGCCTGATGATGGTCCTGGCCCTGCTGCGCTTGCCGATCGCAGTCTCGATGGGCGTCATCGGCTTTCTGGGCGTGGCCTACCTGCGCGACTGGAACTTCGCACCGGCCTTCGCAATGGTTCAGACCAAGGTCTACGAGACCGGCCGCAACTACACGCTTTCTGTGGTGCCGCTGTTCATCCTGATGGGCAACCTGGTCACGCGCGCCGGCATGTCGCAGGAATTGTTCCGTGCTGCCTACGTGTTCATCGGCCATCTGCGCGGTGGCCTGGCGATGGCCACCGTGGTGGCTTGTGCCGGCTTCGGCGCCATCTGCGGCTCGTCGATCGCCACCGCCGCCACCATGGCCAAGGTGGCCTACCCGGCGATGAAAAAACTCGGCTACTCCGACGCCTTGTCGACCGG
>JAYVOV010000406.1:0-5506 GCA_043757735.1 Burkholderiaceae bacterium | reverse complement strand
TCACGACCCGGCGCCCGAGCGGCAGAGTACCGCTGTGCCCGCGTGCGAAGGGTGCGCCGGGGGGGCTCGGCGCGTCCGGGGTGGTTTCGCGCAGACCTGACGCGGCGACGATCTCACGGCTGATCCAGTCGCAGTAGGACTCGCCGGTGATTGCCTCGAGCGCGAGCCCGGCAAGGGCGAAACCGTGATTGGAGTACTTCAAGCGTGTGTTCGGTTCGATGGCCGGTCCGTCGGCGAGATCGGCAAGAATTTCTTCAGCGCTGAGGTAGGCCCGCCGATCGAGCCATTGGTTTGAATCGCGGCCGTCGCGGACCAGCCCGGCGCTGTGCGAGATCAGCTGCGCCAGGGTGACTTGCGCCACCTGCGGGTGAAGGTGTTTGACGAATCGGCCCACCGGATCGTCGAGCCGCAGCCTGCCCTGCTCGCGCAATCTGAGCACGCCGGCCGCGGTGAACGTTTTGGAGTGGGAAGCCACGCGCATGCGATGACGCGGCGTCAGCGCGATGTTCTTTTGCAGGTCGGCATGGCCCAGCGCGAACTCGAGAACGACGCGGTCTTTGCGAGTGATCGCCACGACCACACCGGGTTGTTCGCTCAGTTGCACCTGAAACGCGAGCCACTTCGGGATGTAGTCGAGTGCCGCGACCAGCCATTTGTCCATAGAGTCCTCTGCGCCGTGTTTGCATGCCGCCGGGCATGTGTTTGTGCATGCCCTCGGACACGCGGTCCGGCGACTATAGCGCGGGTCTGGCTCGGCTCGGCCCGGCACCGACTTCGACGCAGACGACTTCTTAGAGGCGAGCGGTCACACCGCCGTCCACATACAGGATGTGGCCGTTCACGAAAGCGGCTGCGTCGCTGGCCAGAAAAATCGCGGCGCCGCCCAGGTCCTCGATCTCACCCCAGCGCGCGCAGGGTTGCCGCTGCCGCAGCCAGGCGTCCTGCGTCGCGGCCATTCATGATTACTTGACAGCCCGCGACGGCGAGTGCGCGTGCCATACCGCCGCCCACGCCGTCGCCCTGTGATACGGTGAGAAGCGTTGCGACCCACCGGCATACAGATCATGAACATGAGCGAAGACATCGGCCGTCATTTGAGCAAGTTGATCGCGTTTCGTCGTGACCTGCACGCCCACCCCGAGCTCAAGTACGAAGAAAAACGCACCAGCGATGTCGTGGCATCCGCCTTGGGCGCCTTGGGGCTCGCGGTGCACCGCGGTCTGGGCCGTACTGGTGTGGTCGGTACTTTGCGCGGCCAAGGCCCCCGTGCCGGCGATCCGTCGCGCGCGATCTTGCTGCGGGCCGACATGGACGCGCTGCCCGTCCAGGAAGTGAACACCTTCGCGCATGCCAGCACGGTGCCGGGCCGCATGCATGCCTGCGGCCATGATGGTCACACCGCGATGCTGATCGGCGCAGCCCGGGTGCTGGCCGAGAACCCGGATTTCGACGGCACCGTGCACTTTGTCTTTCAGCCCGCCGAAGAGGGCGGTGCGGGCGCGCAGGCAATGATCGATGATGGCCTCTTCCGCTTGTTCCCGGTCGAAGCCGCGTTTGCGCTGCACAACTGGCCGGCACTGCCGGCGGGCGAGTTCGGTGTGCGCGTCGGGCCGATCATGGCATCCGCGAATCGTTTCGAGATCCGTGTGAACGGCCGAGGCACGCATGCCGCGCAGCCGCATACCGGGGTCGATCCCATTCCGATCGCCTGTGCGATCGTGAGCCAGCTGCAGTTGCTGGTGTCGCGCAATGCCGATCCGCTGGACAGCGCGGTGCTGACTGTGGGCGTGATCGAAGCCGGTACCATCGAGAACATCATTCCAGCGCAGGCGGTGATCCGGGGCACCTGCCGTACCTTGCGGCCCGAGACGCTGGATATGCTCGTCCAGGGAATCGAACGGATCTCCACCCATGTGGCAGCGGCGCATCTGGCCAGCGCAGAAGTCATCATCAGGCCCGGTTATCCGTGCACGGTGAACCATCCGCTGGAGGCCCGGTTCATGGGCGATGTCATGGCCGAGGTGGCAGGCGAGGACAACGTCGATCGCGAGATCCTGCCGGCAATGACGTCGGAAGACTTCGGGTTCATTCTCGAAGCAGTGCCCGGCTGCTATGGTTTCATCGGCAACGGCGGCGTCTCGCACGCCTGCGAGAACCTGCACAACGCCCAGTACGACTTCAACGACGATGTGCTGGGGCTGGGCGTGGCCTTCTGGGCCCAGCTCACGCGGCGCTGGTTCGCCCGCGACCAGCAGGCCTGACGGGAGGGGCATCTGGCGCGGGGACGGCGCGGGGACGGCGCGGTGATCAGCCGAGCTGCGGAGCGCTGCGCGGCCTTGCGGCTCAGTCGATCGTTGCGCCGCTGCGCGCGATGATCGGCGTCCAGGTCTTGAGCTCGTCGCGCATGAAACGGGCGAGCTGTTCCGGGCTGCCGCCCAGCGGCTCCATGTATTGCGAGTGCATGCGTTCGCGCACTTCCGGCATCTGCAGCACCGCGTTGACCTCCCGGTTCATCCGGGCGACGATATCAGGGGGCGTCTGCGCCGGGGCAAGCAGGGCCATCCAGGCCATCGCCTCGACCTCCGGAAAGCCGCTCTCTTTCATCGTCGGCACCTCGGGCATCTGCGCGCTGCGCGCACCGGTGGAAACCGCGAGCGCGCGCAGGCGCCCGGCCTTGACCTGAGGCATCACAGCCACCGCCGGGACACACGCAAACTGGACATCGCCTTGCAGCAGCGCGGTCACTGCGGCGGGTGACGAGGGATACGGGATATGAACTGCAAACGTGCTGGTCCGGACCTTGAGGAGCTCGATGCCCAGGTGCGAAAGACTGCCCACGCCGATGGAAGAGAAATTGAACTGACCGGGCCTGGCGCGCATTGCCGCGACGAGGTCTTTCATCGATTGAAGGCCCGAGTCGCTGCGCACCGTGCAGACGTTGGCCTGGCCGCCTGCCAGCGTCACAGGCGTCAGCTCCTTGAAGGGGTCGTACGACAGCTTGCGGTACAGAACCGTGTTGTTGACCAGCGGTCCGTTGGTGCTGATGACAAATGTGTAGCCATCGGGCGCCGCTTTTGCCACCGCCCCGGTACCCAGGTTGCCGCCGGCGCCAGCACGGTTTTCGATCAGAACCGGTTGCCCGAGGCGCGGCGTCAGGCGCTCTGCCAGGATGCGTGCCAGCACGTCGGGCGACGAGCCGGGACCGTAGGGAATGACAATCTTGATCGGGCGCTGAGGCCAGGCCTGGGCATAGGCAGTCTGGTGAAACCAGCCGGTCAACAGGCTCAGGAGGATGGCAATTCGAATCATGGTGAGGGTTCTCGGTTGGGTTCGCCCGCTGCGCGCAGCGCCACCACTCGCGACGGATCGCGATAGACAATGGTCATCGCCAGGCCCTGGTCGTGCAACTGCTGGAACTTCTCGGGGCGCATCACCGCCGCCGCCTGCGGCAGCGCGCGCCAGATGCTGACAAACGCCTGCTCGGTTGGCAGGCTCTTTTCCGGCTCGATGCGCAGGCCGGTCTCGAACTCATCAACCCAGTCCACCAGCGTGACCGGGCGCCGAAGATAGAAGGGCAGGGTCTGATCGTAGTAGCCGACCATGAACACCGGCGCCCCGGCGGGCAGGCGGGCGGCGAGCACCGCGGCGATTGTCCGTGCTGTTTTTTCGCGTGCCAGTGTCTGGTGGCCCGACAGGATCGTCTGGGTGCCGAGCAGGCCCGAAACGGCCAGCGCCACAACGGCCGGTCCGACCCGCCCGGTGCGCGCCAGCCAGCTCGCCAGCGCGGCAAGGGCGGCGATCAGCGCCAGACCGGCGGTGATCCAGTTGCGATAATCGAGCTCGTCGGCAGAGAAGCCCGCCGTGCCGGTGAGACCAGCCGTGGTCATGACCACCAGCACCGCGATACCGATGAGTGCCATCAGGCTCATCGCGGCGCAGTGCCATCCCAGACGCCGGGCCGGCAGCCGTTGCAGATGCTGACCGATCAGCAGTGCCAGCGCCGGAAATACCGGCAGGATGTAAGAGGGCAGCTTCGAGCCGCTGACGCTGAAAAACCCGAAGATCACGACCGCCCAGACCAGCAGCAGGCGATTGCCCTGGAAACGGCCGGCCACCCGTCGCCAGCCGATCGCCAGTGCGCCGGGCAGCAGACTGGTCCACGGGATCAGTCCGACCAGCAGGATCGGCACGAAATACCACCAGGCGCCGGTGCGGCGATGGTCGGTGGTGAGAAAACGCGTGAAGTGCTCGTGGATGAAAAAGAACCGGGCGAAGTCCGGGTTGCGCATCGACACCAGGACGAACCACGGCACAGCAACCAGCGCGAACAGCAGCAGGCCCGGGAGCCACCGCATGCGCCGCCAGAACCCGAAATCATGCGCGACGACGCTGTAGGCGACCAGCACCGCACCCGGCAGCACGATGCCGACCAGCCCCTTGCTGAGCACCGCCAGCGCCAGTGCCAGCCAGGCGGTGAGCATGCCGTTTCGGTTCTGCTCGGGCGTGGCGTTGTCGCGCTGCGCATACCAAAAGCCCAGCAGGGCCAAGGTGAGGCTCGCCGACAGGCCCATGTCGAGAGTGACGAAGTGTCCATTGCCAAGCCACCAGACGCAGCTGCCGAGCGTGGCGGCGGCATACAGAGCGACACGCGATCCGAGCACCTGCCGTGTCGTCCACCACAGGGCGAACACCGCGAACGCGCCGGTGAACCCGGGCCAGAAGCGGGCCGCGAAGTCATTGAAGCCGAACAACCCAAAGGCGACCGCCCCCGCCCAGTACTGCAGCGGTGGTTTCTCGAAATACAGGATGCCGTTCAGGCGCGGCGTGAGCCAGTCGCCGCTCATCAGCATCTGGCGGGAGATTTCCGCGTAACGGCCTTCGTCGGGATGAATCAGATCGCGAAAGCCCAGTGTGCCGAACCAGGCCAGCAGGGCCAGGCCAAGCAGCACCCCGGGCGCCATCCGCTTCATGGGTTGCCCGTGATCTGTGCGCCTTGCAGCGCGAGTTCGCCGCTGCGTCCAGCCACCTCGCCGGTGGCGATTTCATGCAGGGGCAGGGCAGCTGCGTTCAGGCTCTCGAAGTACGTGCGTGTGCTCACCAGGGTGAAGCCCTGCGCCTGCCAGCCGGTCAGCAGCCGCTCGAACGCGCCAATGAGTTTCATGCCCTCGAGTTCGGCGTGCAGTGTGAAAACCTGATCGCGCGTGGGCTGCGCGGCGGTGAGCGCAAGGAGCCGGGCATCGACTGTGTCGGCGCTCACGCCGTCAATGCCGATGAGTTCGTCGCAGGTGGGCAAAGTGGTGGGCAGTTGCGGCACACCGATCGGGCGGCCGTGCAGCGCCGGCCGGTAGGGGTGCGTGCCGCGTCCGTCCGAGGCGTAGTCGAAGCCCAGCGCTTGCTCGAGCCGGTAGGCGTGCTCGTTCATCTGCCAGCCGGCGGCACCGTGGGTGCGCGGCGCCTTGCCGAAGACTTCGGTGTAGCGCTCGCAGGCGGCACGCATTTCATGCGC
>JAYVOV010000405.1:0-1513 GCA_043757735.1 Burkholderiaceae bacterium | reverse complement strand
AGCACCGACTGGGTTGCCAGGATGACTTTGCGCCGATCGACGAGGTCGGCCAGCGCGCCGGCGATCAGACCGAACAGCAGGGCCGGTGCGGTGCTGGCTGTCTGCACGAGGGCGACCATCAGGGCCGAGGGCGTGAGGGTGGCCATCAGCCACGCCGCCATGGTGGCCTGCATGGTGTAGCCCAGCGAAACGCCCAGGCCACCGAAGTAGTAGTTGCGAAACGCCGGGTGCCGAAGCGGCGATGCCCCGAAAAACCGGTCCAGGCGAGAAAGTGCGGGCGTGGTCACGAGCGCAGTCTAGCTTTTAGCCTGCGGGCGTGGGTCTGGCGCGACTTCGCAGCAGGGCTGAAAGCACGAGGGCGAGCAGCAGCAGCCCGATGGCGCTGGTCGCCTTCACCACCTCGAAACCCACCGTGTGGCTGAGCTGCGCGGCCAGTGCGACGCCGCCCGACTGGCCGACGAACAACGACAACGCGAACGCCGCAATGGCGGTGCCGCTCAGGCTGGGCAGCATCTGGGTGGCCAGGTTCTGCATCGTGATGTGGACCATGAAGAAGCCGACGCCTGCCACCATGCACTTGGCCGCTTCCAGCAGCCAGTTGGGGCTGCCCAGCAGCAAAAATCCGGCGCACAGTGGCAGCGCACCGACCAGCGGCAGGCTGCGTTCGCCGAGCCGGCGCATCAGCCAGGGTGCGAGCAGTGCGAACAGCAGGCCGCCCAGCCCGAAGCCTGCCGCCGCCATTCCGGTCTGCCAGAGGCTCAGGCCGTGCCGGCCATGCAGCCAGGTCGGCAGCAGCGCCAGCGTGCCGAAGGCCAGTGCGCCTTCGATGAAGACCAGCGTCAGAACTGCTCTCGCCAGGTTCGATCGCAGGACCTGGCCAAACGCATCGAGGGGGTTGCCGCTGGCCAGTGCGCCGAGCGCCGGCAGCGAAGTTGCCCGCCCGCTGCGCAGCTGCCAGCCCAGGATCAGCGCGACTGCAGTGAAAATGACCGAGGGCACGAGAAAGGACAGACGCCAGCCCAGCGTGTCGGCAAACACGCCGCCGGCGATCTGCCCGAAGACGTTGCCCAGCGTGGTGCCCACCATGAACCGCGCCAGTACCGGCTGGCGGACCGTGTGGGGCACGCTGTCGCCGATCCAGGCGATCGTCAGCGGAATCAGGCCGGCGCAGGCTGCGCCGGTGACCAGTCGCAGCGCGGTGAGACTGGCCGGGCCGGTGGCCAGCGAGCAGGCTGCCGACCCTGCCGCTGCCGCCCAGGCAGCCCAGGCGATCACCCGCAGTTTGCCGAAGCGGTCGGCCATCGGCCCGAAGAAGAGCTGCATCAGCCCGTAGGCGATCGCGAAAGCGGTGATCACCCCGGAGAGCGCCGGTACGTCGGTGCTGAATTCGGTGGCGAGCTGCGGCAGCATCGGGTCGGCCAGGCGGATCGAGGCCTGGCTGGCGAAGGCGCCCACCGCCAGCAGCGGCAGCAGGCGCAAGGTCGGGTCGGACTGTGACTGGGAAGAAAACGGC
>JAYVOV010000404.1:0-5512 GCA_043757735.1 Burkholderiaceae bacterium | reverse complement strand
ACGCTGTCGCGATCGCCACGCTGACCCAGCCTTATCTGCGCCAGCGCGATGTCAGCTGCTCCGTGGATCAGGCGCGTGACGCCCAACGCGCAATCGTTACGCACATTTCGCGCGGGCTGGGCGCCTTGCCCTGAGCGCTGCCGGCTGGCCGCGGGCCGATCATATAGGTGCGATGTGCCCTGCGCTGCAAGCGGGCCTCGTGGCATGCTGCACAATGACAGGGGGTTCAATCGGGGGACACCGTGGCAGGCAAGCAGGACCGCTCAAACCTCAGGCGTTCCGCGTTCGCAGAGGCTGGCGACCAGATTCAGGGCGTGGTCAAGTCGGCCCAGCGGGTTTTGGAGTTGTTCGAGTTTTTCGCCGAACAGCGGCGCCCGCTGGCGGTGAGCGATGTCGTGCGTGGGCTCGGCTACCCGCAGTCGAGTGCGTCAGTTCTGCTCAAGAGCCTGACCAAAATGGGCTATCTGGACTACGATCGTCACGCCCGCCTGTTCGTGCCGACCTTGCGGGTCTCGTTTCTGGGCGGCTGGGTGCATGACCAGCTGTTCAGTCAGAGCAGCCTGTCGCGGGTGGTCGACGACCTCCAGGCGGCCTGTGCCGAGACAGTGATCGTGGGCATGCAGAACGAGACCTACGTTCAGTACATTCACCTGCTGCAGAGCCCGTTTTCAAGGCTGAACTGGTACATCAAGCCCGGATCGCTGCGTCCGCTGACCCGCGCCGCTGCGGGCCTGATCCTGCTGAGCCGGCAGCGCGACGTCGATGTGCTTTATCTGCTGCGCCGGATCAACGCCGAAGAGGTCGAACCGCACCATCGGGTCGAACCGGGAGAACTGCTGCGACAGCTCGATGAAATCCGCCGGCAGGGTTACGCCTACACAGAAGGCACGGTGAACCCGCAGGCGGGCGTGATTGCGGTCGAAATGCCCACCCCACCCAGCCAGCCGCCGATGGCCATCGGCATCGGTGCCTCGATCGAGGCGCTGCGCCGCCAGCGCGAACACTTCCTGGCGCTGCTCGAAGAGCACCTGCGAGCCTATCGCAGCCCCGATGCCGCACGCCGGCGCGAAACCTGAAGAGGGCAGTTCAAATGAGATCCAGGAAACAACCGTTCCGACGCGCGCTGCTGGTCGCGATGAGCGCTTGGCCGATGGCAGGGCTCGCCCAGAATCGCACGGCGAAATGGCCGAACGGGCCGGTCAAGATCATTGTCGGGTTCACACCGGGCAATGCCAGTGACGTGGTCGCGCGCTTGTATGCCGACGAATTGAGCAAGGCCTTCGGCAGTCCTTTCATCGTCGAGAACAAACCGGGTGCGGGCGGAACCCTGGCCGTCGAGTCATTCGTGCGCGCCGGCGATGATCATGCCGTGCTGTTCGGTTCGAGTTCACTGATCGCGGCCGCGCCCAATCTGTATCCGTCCCTGCGCTACGACACGCTCAAGGATCTCGATACAGTGGCGCTTATGGGGCACTCACCGCTGGTCCTCGCGGTGCGTCCTGATTTTCCGGCCCGATCCATGGCCGACCTGCTGGCGTATGGGAAGTCGGGCGCCAGGCTGAGTTTCGGCTCGAGTGGCAACGGTGCCATGAACCACCTGGCCATGGAACTGCTGCAGTACCGCGCCGGCCTGAAGATGACGCACGTGCCCTACAAAGGCGCCGCGCAGGCGATTACCGACCTGCTTGGCGGCCAGATCCAGATCATTTTCGAGACCACCACTACCGCCTTGCCGCATGTTCGTGCGGCTCGCCTGCGGCCTCTGGCGGTCTCGACCTTGGCGCGAGTGCCTGATCTGCCCGAGGTGCCAACGGTTGCCGAGACCTTTCCCGGATTCGAAGCAGTGCCCTGGGCGGCCTTCTGCGTGAATGCGGGAACACCGGCCGTCATCACCAATCGGCTGGCCGAAGCGATCAATCGGGTCACCGTGCTGCCGCAAGTGCGCGACCGCCTGCTCGCCATGGGAACGCAGCCGGTGGCCGACAGCACGCCGCTCAGCAGCCGCGCCTACTGGCATTCGGAATACGCCAAGTGGCGCGACGTGATCAAGACGGTGGGGATCAAGCTTGAATGAAACCGCAGATCGGCCTTTGAGCGGCCTGACGCTGATCGAGAGCAACGCGGCGCATTCGCCTCTGTGCCTGCGGCTGGCCAACGCGATGGCGGCCCGGATCGCGGCCGATCTGGGCGCACGGGTGCTCAAGCTCGAACCTGCGGCCGGCGATTGCACGCGGCGCTGCGCGCCGTTTCTGGCGGTCCGCGAGGCGGGTGCGCAGCGCGACAGCGCCGTTTTCGAATTCCTGAGCGCAGGCAAGATCTCGCTCACGATGCCCGCAGCGCCCGAAGAGTCCCTGGCCCTCCTGCTCAAGGGTGAGGTCGATGGTGTGCTCGCTGAAGAGGGGGATCCGATACTGGCGATGGCTCGGGCACGCGGTGTGCCCAGTGTCGAGCTTGCGGGCTACCCCGCTGACTGCACACAGGTCGGCGGGCCGCTGTCGGAGTTCAGCGTGCTGGCTCTGAGCGGGCTGCTCGACATGATCGGCGATCCCGCCCGCGAACCGCTGCGGCTGGGCGGACATCAGACCTCGTACGCAGCCGGATTGTCGGCCTTCACCGCGCTCGCCGCGCTGCTGCTCGGCCGCGACCGCGGTCTGCCGGCGGACCATGCGCGGGTGTCCTTGGTCGAGACGCTGCTGTGGGTGAACTGGAAGGCCATATCGGGAGCCCAGGCGAGTGGTCGAGCGCCAAGCCGCAAAGGGGCGAAGGCCGAGTTTCAGGTGCTGCGGTGTCTGGACGGGTGGATCGCACTCGTGTTCGTCATTTCGCAGTTCGATGCGGTGGTGAAGCTGATCAGGAATCCGGCCCTCGAGAACCCCAAGTTCGCGACGCGTGGCGGGCGGGCCGAGCACGGTCCTGAGTTGATGGCGCTGATGGCGCCGTGGTTTGCCGCGCGCAGTCGCGAAGTGATCTACGCATTGGCGCAGGCAAACGGGATTCCCCTGGGCGGTGTGCTCGATGCCCACGATCTGCTCGAAGATCCGCAGCACGCGGCACGCGGTTTTGTCACCCGCATGCCGCATCCCGTGCACGGCGAATTGCGCATGCCGCGACTGCCGGTCTTGTGGAACGGGCGCAGCTTTGCGCCGACCGCCTGGTGTCGCGCGGGCGTCGATGCGGCCGACGCAGGAGGTCAGTCATGAGGGATGGCGCGCGACCTCTGGCGGGAGTGATGGTGATCGACTTCGGCCAGCTCACCGCCGGTGCCAACACGGCCGCGATGCTGGCCGATGTGGGGGCCGATGTGATCAAGATCGAATCACCGGCCAACCTTGATCTGTTCCGAACCATCGGAGCGCCCGACAACGCCCCAGGCTGGTGGAACCGTTCGCCGCCGTTCAAATTCAGCAACCGCAACAAGCGCAGTGTCGCGCTCGATCTCAAGTCCGAAGAAGGCCGCCGGCTTGCCCGCGAGCTGATCTTGAAATCGGACGTGATGGTCGAGAATTTTCGGCGTGGCGTGCTCGAGCGGCTCGGCCTGGCCTATTCGGATCTGTGCGGCGCGAATCCGCGCCTCGTGATGGCTTCTATTTCCAGCCAGGGCGAGACCGGACCCTACCGAACCCACGCTTCATTCGGCTCGACGCTGGACGCGACCGGCGGCCTGGCGAGTCTGACCGGATATGCCGGCGAGGGCCCGCTGGTCAGTGGGGCTGACGTCAACTATCCGGATCAGGTGGTGTCCCTCATTGCGACTGGCCTGATCCTCGCGGCACTTCGGCAGGTCCGCCGAACCGGGCAAGGAGCCGTGCTCGATATATCCCAGCGCGAGATCGTCGGCTATCTGATCGGCGAAGAATTGGTGAGTGCCGGTGCGGACCTTTCCCGACGGGCCTCTCGCGTCGGCAACGCCGAGGCGGACTGGCTGCTTCAAGACTGTTTTCGCGCGGGCGACGGGCGCTGGCTGGCTTTGACTGTGACCGATCAGCTTCAGGCAGAACGCGTGGCGTCGCTGATCGGGGCTCCGGGCAGCCTGCGTGCCGGGCTCACACAATGGTGCGGGCAACGGGGCGCCGCCGAGGCGAGCCGAACGCTTTCGCAGGCCGGACTCGCCTGTGCACTTGTGCTGGACGGTCTGGATCTGCTGCACGCACCCGCGCTGTCCGGACAAACGCTGGCAGCTGACGCGCGCGGCGATCTGGTCAAGGGAATGCCTTATGTTTTTGCGAGCCGCGACTTCAAGATCGAGCGGGTCGCGCCCGACCTCGGCGAGCACACCGCTCAAGTCCTCTCAGACCTGCTGGGCCTGGCCCCAGGCGACATCGCCCGGCTGCAGGCACTGGGTGTGACGCGGACCGATCCCGACAATTGAATTTCAGACGATAGAAATCCCATGACCGACTTGACGGCAGTTCAAAGAATTGGTGGAAAGCTTTCGATCCCCGTGATCGTGGCCCCGATGTTCCTGGTGTCGACGCCGGCGCTGGTGATGGCGGCCTGCCGCGAAGGATTGATGGGCAGCTTTCCTGCCCATGGAACACGCAGCACAGCGGTTTTCGAGAACTGGCTGCTCGAGATCGAGAGCAGCATGCGGGTTCTCCACGAAGCCGGCGAAAGGTTGGCTCCGTATGCGGTGAACCTTGTGGTTCATCAGTCCAATGCGCGCTTGCAGGGTGACCTGGACCTGTGCGTGAAGCACCGCGTCCCCGTTGTGCTCTCCTCCAAGAGCGCGCCCGGCGACGTGGTGGCACGCGTTCACGACTATGGTGGAGTGGTGCTCCACGACATCGCCAATCAGCGCCATGCTGAAAAAGCGCTCGAGGCCGGCGTCGATGGCCTGATCGCGGTGGCCGGCGGGGCGGGCGGCCATACCGGCACGATCAACCCGTTCGCGCTGCTCAACGAAGTGAGGAGACTGTTCGATGGCCCGGTTGTTCTGGCGGGCGGCATGAGCACGGGGCGCGATGTGCTGGCTGCCCAGGCGATGGGTGCCGATTTCGCCTATCTGGGCACGAGGTTCATAGCCACTCAGGAATCGTCTGCGCCAGAGGGGCAGAAGCGGATGATCGTCGAGTCGAACGCGACAGACATATTCTTCAGCGCAGCAGTCGATGGTGCACCGGCAAACTGGCTGACCCCCAGCCTGGTTGCCGCAGGCGTCGATCTGGCGGTGCTGCAGACCACGCTGCCCGGCAAGATCGTCTCGGGCGATCAGACTCGCAAGCGCTGGAAGGACATCTGGACCGCCGGTCATGGCGTCGGTAACATCGATGACATCCCTGCCACGCGTGACTTGTGTCAGCGCCTCAAGCGCGAGTATCGAGTGGCCCGCGAATCATTCGCAAACGCGTGCGGCATCAGCCTGACCGATTCTCATTGAATGCTGCGCCTGCCCCCACCTGGTCCACTCTCGAATAAGCCCACCATGCGCCCTCCCGTCTGCCTTAGTTCAATTCGGCTGTGTACTGCCCGGCTGTTCCTGGTCTCGCTGCTCGCTTGCTGGCTGGCGCCCGCA
>JAYVOV010000403.1:0-5516 GCA_043757735.1 Burkholderiaceae bacterium | reverse complement strand
GCGCCTTGACCACCGCATTGGCCAGATTGGCCGGGCTGAGCTTGGGCGGTGGCAGCAGCTGGTACCACTCGTCTTCCACCGGGCCGGGGAATACATTGACCACCCTCACGCCGGCGGGGCGCATCTCGGCGCGCAGGCATTGCGACAGCGAATAGGCGGCGGCCTTCGAGGCCGAAAAGGTGCCGTGAGCCGGAAAATTGGACAAGGCGTAAATGGACAGCAGGTTCACCCAGGCGACTGCGCTGGTCACGCCATCGGCTGCGCGTGAACGCATCGCCGGGGCGAACTCCTGCGCCAGCCGCAGCAGGCCGACGTAGTTGACTTCCATCTCCGCCTTCGCGGCCTCCACGCCCTGGCGGGCGCTGATGCCTGCGGTGCGATGGTATTCGGCGCTGTTGACGAGGATGTCGACTTTGCCGCCGATCTCGCCGGCGAGCGCTCGCACCGAGCGGCTGTCGGTGACGTCGAGCGGCACCAGCGTCACCTGCGGCAGTTTCGCGATGCTGTCGAAGCCGGGCGGCTGCTTCCAGGGTTCGCTCTGGCCGACCCAGATCAGCTCTGCACCCGCAGCAACCAGCGCCTGGACCATCGCCTGGCCGACCAGCGACTTGCCGTCGGTGACCAGCACCTTGCGCAGGCGCGGATCGCAGGTCATTTCGCGTAATTGCGGGTCGTCGCTCATGTTGGGGGTCTCCGAGTTCGGGGTGGCGAACAGCACCGCCTGGCTGGCCTTGTCCAGACAGGCGTGCACACGCACCCGGGCGGGCGGCATCGCGCAGTCGCCATGCAGGTGAACCACCACGGTTACGCCGACATCGAGGCGGACCATGCCCAGACGCCAGGGCAGCCGCTCACGAAAGAACAGGTCGTTGCTGTGGTGAAGCACGGTCTGCGCCAGCAGCTCGCCCGCGCCGGTCTGCAGGCGCCAGCGCAGCTTCACAGACAGGCAGCGTCGGCACGCTTCGCGCGGCGGGTACTGCACCGCCGAGCACTCTTGGCAGACCTGCAGCGCGAAACGTCCCTCGGCGGCGGCCGCGGTCATGGCCAGCGCGGTGCGGCTGCGGCTACCCGGGGGCAGCGTGGGCGCACGGGTGCGCACAATGGGGTTCTTGCGCTTGGGGCGGGTGAGCGGCGTGGTCATTGGCTGGCTGCGTGATGCGGTCGGCGGCGGGGTGCGGTGCGAGCAGCTTGGCCGCGCGGCGCCGTCACTGGGCGCGCGCCAGCAGCACCGCGCTGCTGGAGAGGCCACGATCGAAGTTGATCATGCCGAAACCGCAGGCCAGACCGACGCGCGCACCCGGCACCGTGGTGTCGCCCGCCTGGTCGGTGAGCTGGCGGATCGACTCCACCAGCCCGAGGAATCCACCTGCCGCGCCGGCCTGACCGGTGGACAGCTGGCCGCCGCTGGTGTTGACCGGGAAGCTGCCATCGGTGGTGAGGCTGTGCTCGCGCACGAACTGCGGGCCTTCGCCCTTTTCGCAGAACCCGAGATCTTCGAGCTGCATCATCGAGATCACCGGATAGTCGTCGTAGGTCTGCAGGAAGTCGATGTCGCCATGGCGCACGCCGGCATCGGCGAACAGGCGGTCGCGATCCATTGCCCAGCCGCCGCGCAGCTGGATGGGGTCGTCGGCAAAGGCGTTGTGACGCTCCTGGGTGGCGAGAATGCGCGCGAAGGGCAGGCCCAGGTCACGGGCGCGTGCTGCGCGCATCACCAGGAAGCCCTCGGCGCCGGCGCAGGGCATGACGCAATCGAACAGATGAAGCGGGTCGGCGATGGGCCGCGCATCCATGTACTCGGCCAGCGTGAGCGGCTTCTTGAAGATGCGGCTGGGGTAGCGCAACGCGTTGGCGCGCTGCGCGACGCACATCTTGCCGAAGTCTTCGCGGGTGGCGCCGAACTTGCGCATGTAGTGCGCGGTCAGCAGCGCGAAACTGGCGTTGGGACCCCCGGCGCCGTAGGGGTATACCGCGTCACGTGCGAACATCGAAAAGTTGGCCAGTGTCAGGCGAAACGAATCGACATGGTTGGTGTCGGCGGCCACGCAGGCAATGACATCGGCATCACCCGCCTGAACCGCGCGGGCGGCGCGCCGCAGTGCGATCGGGCCACTGGCCCCACCCAGCGCAATGTAGTCGAGCCAGCGCGGGCAGAGGTCCAGATGCTGCATCAGGCCAATCGCCGAATCGGGCGCCAGCGTGAAGCTGGAAACGCAGATGCCGTCGAGGGCGGATTTGGCCAGGCCCGAGGTGTCGAGCATTTCACGCAGCGCGCGGGCCACGAACCAGTGCGCAGCGCGAATGGAATAGCGTGCATAAGGCACCGAGACCGGCACCGTGATCACCACATCGTCGTATCCCGCGCTGGCCATGAGATGGATCGCTTGACATCCGAAATGTTTAGTCGTGAAATACTATACATGACTTTTCATTGATTACAACGAGGGGTCGCTTCGTGGCGGAACGTTCATTCAGCAGTGAAGTCGGCAAGCTCAGACTGGGCGCCGGCGAGGAGTTCCGCGGCGAAGGCATTCTCGCGGTCACCAAGGCATTGCTGCAGGCTGGCGTGGCCTATGTGGCGGGCTATCAGGGCGCGCCCATTTCGCACCTCATGGATGTGCTCACCGACGCCAACGAGATCCTGGCCGAGCTCGGTGTGCACTTCGAGCACAGCGCCAGCGAAGCCACCGCCGCAGCCACCCTCGCGGCGTCGGTGCATTACCCGCTGCGTGGCGCGGTCACCTTCAAGTCCCCGGTCGGCACCAATGTGGCTTCTGATGCGCTGGCCAACCTGGCCTCGGGTGGTGTCACCGGCGGCGCCATGCTGATCATGGGCGAAGACTATGGCGAAGGCTCGAGCATCATGCAGGAGCGCTCGCACGCCTTCGCAATGAAGTCGCAGGTCTGGCTGCTCGACCCCCGGCCCAACCTGCCGAGCATCGTGGCCATGGTCGAGAAGGGCTTCGAGCTGTCAGAGGCCACCAGCACCCCGGTGATGCTGGAACTGCGGATCCGTGCCTGTCATGTGCATGGCCACTTCATTGCCCGCGACAACGTTCGGCCCACCTTCACCTTGAAGGATGCCATCGAGAAGCCGCGCCGCGATGTCGATCGCATCGTGCTGCCGCCGGCGAGTTTTCTGCACGAGCAGGAAAAAGTGACGCGCCGCTGGCCGGCCGCGCAGCAGTTCATCCGTGAGCATGGCCTGAACGAGCGCTTTTCTGAACGCGCGCAGGACTTCGGCATCGTCCTGCAGGGCGGCATGTACAACGCGGTGGTGCGCGCGCTGCAACTGCTGGGCCTGTGCGATGCCTTTGGCGAGAGCCAGGTGCCGCTGTATGTGCTCAACGTGACCTACCCGCTGGTCGACGACGAACTGCGCGAATTCTGCGCCGGCAAGCGTGGCGTGCTGCTGGTTGAAGAGGGTCAGCCTGCGTTCATCGAGCAGAACATCGATTCCATCTTGCGCAAGAGCGATTCCACCACCCGCGTGCATGGCAAGGACATGCTGCCGATGGCGGGCGAGCTGACCGGCGCGATCATGCTCAAAGGGGTGGTGAAGTTTCTGCGCCGATACGCGCCGCATTGGCTGGAGGGCAAGACATTGCCGGCCGCCGCGCAGACCGCTATGCCGGCGGTGGTGGTGGAGGCTGCCCGCGACCGCAGCCCGATGCTGCCCGGTGCGGTGGCTGCCGATCGCGAAACAATCCTGAATGAGGTGAACGCGCATATTCATGCGCGGCCTCCGTCGTTTTGCACCGGCTGCCCCGAGCGGCCCATTTTCACCGCGCTCAAGCTGGCGGAGCGTGAACTGGGCAAGCACCACATCAGCGCCGACATCGGCTGCCATCTGTTTTCAATTCTGCCGCCCTTCGACATCGGCGCCACCACCATGGGTTATGGGCTGGGCTGGGCCGGTGCGGCGGCGCTGAACAGCCGCGACACCGCCAGACGCACTCTGAGCTTCATGGGCGATGGCGGCTTCTGGCACAACGGCCTGACCAGCGGGGTCGGCAATGCGGTGTTCAACCGGACAGACAATGTCCTGGTGGTGGTCGACAACAGCTACAGCGCGGCCACCGGCGGGCAGGATCTGCTGTCGTCCAAGGCCTTGAACCCGATCCGGTCGACCCGCCACGGCATCGAGCAGGCGGTGCGTGGCGTCGGCGTCGAGTGGGTGCGCTCAGTCAGTCGAACCTACGATGTGGCGAAGATGCGCGACACCTTCCGTGAGGCGTTGACCACGACTGAGTCGGGCCCGAAGGTGATCATCGCGAGCAGCGAGTGCATGCTCAATCGCCAGCGTCGCGAGCGGCCCGCGGTCAGGGCTCGGATCGATGCTGGCGAACGCTCCGTGCGTGAACGCTTCGGTGTCGACGCCGATACCTGCACCGGCGATCACTCCTGCATCCGGCTCTCGGGCTGTCCGTCCCTGTCGATTCGCGACAACCCGGATCCCCTGCGGCGCGACCCGGTGGCCACTGTGCTGGACAGCTGCGTCGGCTGCGGTTTGTGCGGCGAGGTTTCGCAAGCGGCGGTGCTGTGCCCGTCGTTTCATCGCGCCAGCATCGTGAGCAACCCCAGCGGCTGGGATCGGTTCAAAGCGGGGCTGTCGTCCCGGCTGGTCGGCTGGCTGTCGCGCCGTGGCGAAGCCCGGCTCAAGGCGGTGCACGGATGAGTGCGCCGCCTGCCAGCGGCACCGGGGTGCCGCTGCCGCTGCCGCCGCCGCTGCCGCGGTCGTCGCGGCCGTCGTCGCCAGCGGCCGCCCGGCCGATAACCATCGCCATTCTGGCGATGGGCGGCGAAGGCGGCGGCGTGCTGGCCGACTGGCTCGTCGACATGGCCGAGCACGCCGGCTGGCATGCGCAGTCCACCTCGGTGCCCGGGGTGGCGCAGCGCACCGGCGCAACGATCTACTACCTCGAGATCTTTCCGGCCAATGCGCCCGATGCGCGTGGCCGCCTGCCGGTGCTCGCGCTGATGCCCACCCCGGGGGACATCGACCTGGCCGTGGCATCTGAACTGATGGAGGCCGGGCGCGCGGTTCAGCGGGGCCTGGTGACCCCGGATCGCACCACACTCGTGGCGTCCAGCCACCGTGTGTATTCGATGGCCGAAAAGATGGCGATGGGTGACGGCCGCGTCGATCCGGCGCGGCTCGTTGCGGCCTGTCAGGCAGCGGCGCGAGTCTGCGTGCTGTCGGACTTCGCCGCGCTCGCCGAAGACAGCGGCAGTGTGATCAGCGCAACGTTGTTCGGCGCGGTGGCGGCGACCGGCCGTCTGCCGTTCGCGCGCGAGGCGTTTATCGAGGCCGTGCAACGGGGCGGGGTCGGGGTGAAGACGAGCCTTTCGGCCTTCCAGGCCGGCTACGATCGCGCCGTAGCCCTGCGTTCGGCCGAAGCCGGGGGCGCCGAAGCGCAGGGCGCGGCGGCGCTCGCGGATGCCGCGGGCCGGCGCGCCGGCGGACCGGCGGACGAGCCGGCGGCTGTGCCCGTCAGCGGCCCCGCCCTGGCCGA
>JAYVOV010000402.1:0-5528 GCA_043757735.1 Burkholderiaceae bacterium | reverse complement strand
AGATGATGGCGAAATCATCTTTGGTGTGAGCCTGAACGGATTCTGGCTGGTCTGGCGCAAGGCGCTCATACCCCCCGATGCGCCCGTAAAAACGACTGCACCTGCCGCACCACTAACGCAATCCGCTGCGCCGGCTCCTTCCACGGAAACAAACTCACCTCAGCTCGGGGCGCGAACCACTGGGCTGAGCCAGCACCGCAGCGGCCACCCGATCGGGTGCGCGCTTGATCAGATTCCAGATCATCGGGCCGCCGATGCAAAAACCAACCACCACGAACTTCTCGATGCCCAAGTGGTCCATCAGCGCGCGCTGGTCGTCGGTGAACGCGTCCCAGGGCCGCTCGGCTTCCAGCGGGCAGCGGGACTGGCCCTCGCTGGCATTGCGCAGGTCGGCCGCGATGCAGCGGTACTCGTCGCTGAAATTCGTCATCGGATTGAACGGCGCGGCGCCGATGAGAAACGAGAGCGTGGCGTTCAAGCCCCCGCCCGGAATCACCAGCAGCGGATAGCCGGCGCCCGTCTCCTGATAGTGGATGCGGACGTCACTTCGGTCGAAATACGGCATGTCAATGCTTTCGTGCCGGATGGCGTACTGAGTCGGGTGGCGTATTAAGCTGCCACGTTGAAAACCGCCTCGTCTCAGCCGCTGACCGTCACTCGTTTTCTCAACAGCCGTGGCAGCACCAGGATACTCACGATCACCACCAGCAGCACCAGACAGATCGGGCGCGTCGCGAACACAGTCCAGTCGCCCTGGCTGATCGACAGCGCATTGCGCAGCTGCTTCTCGGCCATCGGCCCCAGGATCATGCCGACAATCACCGGTGCGGTCGGAAAGCCGAAGCGCCGCATGCCAAGCCCCAGCAGACCGATCACGAGCAGCAGCAGGAGATCGAACCAGGACTGACGCAGGCTGTACGCACCCATCGTCGAGAAAATCAGGATGCCGCCATAGAGCAGCGGCGTGGGAATGCGCAAAATGCGCACCCAGATGCCGACCAGGGGCAGGTTGAGCACCAGCAGCATCACATTGCCGATGTACAAGGAGGCGATAAGCGTCCAGACCAGCGGGCCGGAGCTCTGCATGAGCGTGGGACCGGGCTGCAGGTTGTAGTTCTGGAATGCCGCCAGCAGGATTGCCGTGGTCGAGCTCACCGGGATGCCCAGGGTGAGCAGCGGTGCGAGCGCCGCCGTGACGGTGGCATTGTTGGCGGCCTCAGGCCCGGCCACGCCTTCGATGGCGCCCGGTCCGCCATTGGTGGCGAAATCTTCCGGGTGCTTGGACAGCCGCTTCTCGACGGCATAAGACAGGAAGGTGGGGATCTCGGCGCCGCCCGCCGGAATCAGCCCGAACGGGAATCCGAGCGCAGAGCCGCGGAGCCACGCGGGAATCGAGCGGCGCCAGTCCTGTGCGTTCATCTTTACCTGGCTCATGCGGTTGATCGACGCTTCGGGCTGCAGATAGAACACGTTGTAGAGCGCTTCACCAACCGCGAACAGGCCGACCGCCACCACCACGATGTCCAGGCCGTCGTAGAGCTCGGGAATGCCCAATGAGTAGCGGGTCTGCCCTGAGGTGGCCTCGATGCCGATCAGCCCGATGCCCAGGCCGATGAACAGGCTCGTCATGCCGCGCACGACCGAACTGCCGAGCACGGCCGACACGGTGGTGAACGCGAGCACCATGATCATGAAGTACTCGGCCGGGCCGAAACGCAGCGCGAACTGCGCGGCCGCCGGCGCCACGAAAGACAGCAGCACCGTTGCGATGGTGCCGGCGACGAACGAGCCGATGGCGGCAGTGGCCAGGGCCGGACCGGCACGCCCGTTCCTGGCCATGGTGTTGCCTTCCATGGCGGTGACCATGGTGGCAGACTCGCCCGGCGTGTTCATCAGGATGGATGTGGTCGACCCGCCGAACATCGCGCCGTAGTAGATCCCGGAGAACAGGATCAGCGCCGATGCCGGCTCGACCTTGGCGGTGAGCGGCAGCAGCATCGCCACGGTGAGCGCCGGTCCGATCCCTGGCAGCACCCCGATGGCGGTGCCGACGAAGCAGCCCGCCAGCGCCCAGACGAGATTGATCCAGGTCAGCGCCGCGGCGAATCCGCCGGCCAGCTGCATCAAGGTATCGGTCATGATCAGAACCCCGCCGCCGGAAACAGTTTCAAGCCCACCTGGAGCACCTTGGCGAACAACAGCCACATCGGCAACGCGATGGCCAGGGCGATGCCCGCATCGCGCAACGGCCGAACGCTGCCGAAGCCGCGCGCCACGCAGACCATCAGCAGGCAGCTCGACAGCACGAAGCCGATGGTGCCGATCAGCACCATGTGGGCGACCAGGCCGGCGATCACCCAGGCCAGCCGTGCGAAGCCGCGCTCGGGTTCGATGGTGGTGTCGGCATCCACGGCCTGGGCATCGACGCTGCTGCGGCGGACCAGCAAAGTGACTGCGCAGATCATCAGGCCAATGGTGACCAGCGTGGGCAGAAAGCGCGGCGACAAACCAGCGTAGCCGCCCTGCGAATCGACGAAGGGCAATCCGACCCCGAAGAACAGCGCCAGCGCCCCGACCCCCAGCCCTACCCAGTGATTCGCGTGCATGTCACTCCCTCAGCATTGTTTTTATGGAACACGCATATCTTCAATCCGCCGCATTGTCGATGAGGTTCGACAGCCATTCGCGCAACCGGGCAGGATCGCCCGACATCCGCGCGGGCAGCGCCGCAACGAACCGGCGGGAAGGTCATGGGCGCTCCCCGACTATATCGCGGCCAGTGCCCGTGCATAAGGCTTGGCCAGCACGTGATCAAGAAAGCGCGCCAGAGCCGCGCCATGCGCCGGCGCGCGCCAGGCCAGGCCGATCTCCACCACCGGCACATCGCCCGCCAGGGCCCGGTACTCGACCCCTACCCGGCCGAGGTTGCGCAGGCTCGCCGGCACCACCGCCACGCCGAGTCCGGCAGCCACCAGCGACAAAATGGTCTGCATCTGGATCGCCTCCTGGCCGATCTGCGGCGTGGCGCCCATTGCGGCGAACCAGCCCAGGATGTCGTCATGCAGGCCGGTGGCCTTTTCGCGTGGAAAGATCACCAGCGGCGAACCGGCCAGATCGACCGCCTTGATGCGCCGCTTGGCCGCCAGCGGATGGCTGGCCGGCAGGGCCGCCACGAGCGTGTCCCGAAACACCGGCGCCCATTGCAGGCCGCCCCGCGGCAGGGGCGGCAGCACAAAACCCGCATCGAGCGAACCGTCGGCCAGGGACTCGGCCTGCGCATCGGTCGTCATTTCGCGCAGGGTCAGGCGCACGCCCGGCGCGAGCGTGCGGAACTCGCGCAGACACTCGGGCAGAAAACTGTATTCCGCCGGCGTCACGAAACCCACGCGCAAATGACCCGCCTCGCCACGCCCTGTCGCCTGCACCCGTTCGAAGGCCTGCGGAAATCGCGGCAGCAGGGAATCGAGTTCGTCGGCCAGCGCCCGCCCTGGCGGAGTCAGACTGACCCCGGCCCGGCCCCGCTCGAGCAGGCGCAGGCCGAGCCGCTCCTCGAGCTGACGGATAGCGATCGACAGCGGCGGCTGCGAAATATGGAGCAGGGCCGCGGCCCTGCCAAAGTGCCGCGTCTGGACGACCGCCTGGAAATATACGAGATGACGCAGATCAATGCCGCGCCAGCCAGCCCAGGGATCCATGATTCATATCCAAAGAATATTGAAACCGTCATTTTTATATATTTCGCAACCCACGCGCCAGCCCCTATCATCAGCGCTTCGCGAATTCACCACGCGCAGGCCTCGGGCCCGCACCCGAAGCGCGCACCCGCAACACGCTCGCGTTCTTCATCGCGCCGCCAGGCGCGCCCATCATCGCGCCGGTTTTGACCGGCGCACGGAGACCCTCATGGCCGCCAATCGCCGCTCACGCAATATCACCGAAGGCGTCGCCCGCGCCCCGAACCGCTCGATGTACTACGGCATGGGCTACCAGCCCAGCGACATGAGCAAAGCCTTCATCGGCATCGCCAACGGGCACTCGACTATCACGCCCTGCAACTCGGGCCTGCAGGTGCTCACCGATGCTGCCGAAAAAGCGATCCGCGACGGCGGTGCGAACCCGGAAATCTTTGGCGTACCGACCATCTCGGACGGCATGTCGATGGGCACCGAAGGCATGAAGTACTCGCTGGTCTCGCGCGAAGTCATCGCCGACTGCATCGAGACTTCGGTGCAGGGCCAGTGGATGGACGGCGTGCTGGTGGTGGGCGGCTGCGACAAGAACATGCCAGGCGGCATGATCGGCATCCTGCGCTGCAACGTACCGGCCATCTACGTCTACGGCGGCACCATCAAGCCAGGCCGGTGGAAAGGCCAGGACCTCACCGTGGTGTCGGTGTTCGAAGCCGTCGGTGAATTTTCGCGCGGCCGGATGAGCCAGGAAGACTTCGACGGCATCGAGCGCAATGCCGTTCCTGGCACCGGCTCGTGCGGCGGCATGTACACCGCCAACACCATGTCATCGTCGTTCGAGGCGCTCGGCATGAGTCTGATCGGCTCCTCGACCATGGCCAATCCCGATCGTGAAAAAGAGGACTCGGCAACCGCCTCGGCCAAGGTGCTGATTGAAGCGGTGAACAACGATCTCAAACCGCTGGACATCGTCACCAGAAAGTCGCTGGAGAACGCGGTGGCGGTGATCATGGCCACCGGCGGGTCGACCAACGCGGTGCTGCACTACCTCGCCATCGCGCACGCCGCCGACATCCCTTGGACGCTCGACGATTTCGAGCGCATCCGCCGCAAGACGCCGGTCATCTGCGACCTCAAGCCCTCGGGCAAGTACGTGGCGGTCGACCTGCACAAGGCCGGCGGCATCGCCCAGGTCATGAAGCTGCTGCTCAACGCCGGCCTCATGCACGGCGACTGCATGACGATCACCGGCCGCACCCTGGCGCAGGAACTGGCCAACGTGCCCGATGCACCGCGTGCCGACCAGGACGTGATCCGCCCGATCGACAAAGCCATCTACGCCGAGGGCCATCTGGCCATCCTCAAAGGCAATCTCTCGCCTGAGGGCGCGGTAGCCAAGATCACCGGCCTGAAGAATCCGGTCATCACCGGCCCGGCACGGGTCTACGACGACGAGCAGTCGGGCATGGCCGCCATCATGGACGGCGTGATCAAGGCGGGCGACGTGATGGTGATGCGTTACCTCGGACCCAAAGGGGCTCCGGGCATGCCCGAAATGCTGGCTCCCACCTCTGCGCTGATCGGCGCCGGCCTGGGCGAGTCGGTAGGTCTGATCACCGACGGCCGGTTCTCGGGCGGTACCTGGGGGATGGTGGTCGGCCACGTCGCACCCGAGGCCTACATCGGCGGGCCGATCGCGCTGATCCAGGAAGGCGACTCGATCACCATCGATGCGCACCGGCAGGCCTTGGAGCTTCATGTGCCAGACGCGGAACTCGCGCGCCGCAAGGCTGCCTGGAAACGCCCCGAGAGCAACTACCCGCGCGGGGTGCTGGCGAA
>JAYVOV010000401.1:0-1519 GCA_043757735.1 Burkholderiaceae bacterium | reverse complement strand
ATCGTGACGGTCGTCGGCATCTTGCGTCGTGGTGTGCCCTTGTCGGAGATGCTCGCCGAACGCCTGATGCGCGACCACGGACTGGCTGGTCTTGCTCGATCTCGCGGGACGGACAGTGCTGCTGGTCGACGACGTCTTGTATCGGGGCCATTCGCTGCTGCGCGCGCTCGAGTGGCTGCAGTTGCGCAGGCCCGCTGCGATCAGGGTTGCCGTTCTGGTCGATCGCGACATCGCACTGCTGCCGGTATGCGCCGATGTCGTCGGTGTGCACCTGAACGTTGCGCCCGGTGACGTCGTCGATTGCCGTGTTCCGCCCTACGAACCGACCTTCGCCATCCACCTCAAGCGCCCGGAATCCCCTTAATGTGGACGACCCGAATCGGGCGACAAACCGAAGACCAGCCCATGTTCCGTGATCGAGACGATGCGGCCGAACAGCTCGCAATTGCCCTGCAGGTGCACAAGGCTTCGCGCCCGCTGGTGCTGGCGATCCCGCGCGGCGCGGTGCCGATGGGCCGGATCCTGGCCGCACGGCTCGGCGGCGATTTCGACGTGGTGCTGGTGCGAAAGCTGCGTGCACCCTTGTCGCCGGAGATGGCGGTCGGCGCCGTCGATGAAACGGGCTGGGTCTACCTGGCGCCGCATGCCGCCCAAGTCGGCGCGGACGATGACTATCTCGAGCGCGAGACAGCCCGTCAGCTTGGTGTGCTGCGCGAGCGCAGGCTCGCGTATACCCCGCTGCGAAGGCCGAAAGACCCGACGGGCCGAGTCGTCATCGTCGTCGATGATGGCCTCGCAACGGGCGCGACGATGATCGCTGCGCTTCATTCGGTGCGGGCGCGCGCGCCGGCGCGGCTGATCTGTGCGGTTCCGGTCGGCTCGCCGGACAGCATCGAGCGGGTTTCGGCCCTCGCGGATGAGGTCGTGTGCCTGCACAGGCCAGCCTGGTTCGATGCGGTCGGCAGCTTCTATCGGGATTTCGATCAGGTCGAGGATGACGAAGTGATTCGCATCCTGTCGCAGGAGCGGCCATGAGCGAACGATCGTCGTGCGGCGCGATGCCCGAACCGGTTCGAATCGCGACCGTTTTGGTATTCATCGAAGGCAGCCTGGCACTGTCGATGGACCCCCTCGGCGCTGTGCCCGGGACCGCGACACATGCGCTCGATCACGCGACCCTGCCCTTCGTGCTCGTGCTCGCGCTCGCGCTCGCCGACAAGGCGATGGCAGCGTGCTTGCGCCGAAGACCCGCATCTGCAAGCGGAGTTGACGAAAATGACCGTTTGCCAGAGGCATCGACGCGATGCGTGATCGAATAGCCCATCAAAAATTGCCTCAAAACTCGAAACTCAGCCGTCAAAATTTGGCTGATGCCGATACGCCGACAGGCTCCCTAGAGGCCGCGGTCGTTCAGTTCACCTGAAACGATCAGCCGCCATAGCGCTGATTCGCGATCCGCGCGCCCTCGGCCAGCACGACGAGTTTGCGTCGCGCGATCTCTTCCGGCGCCACGCTTTGC
>JAYVOV010000400.1:0-5544 GCA_043757735.1 Burkholderiaceae bacterium | reverse complement strand
GCGCCGCGGTCTGCTTCAAGTTATTTGATCTTGGTTTCTTTGTAGGCGACGTGCTTGCGAACGACGGGATCGAATTTCATGATCTCCATCTTTTCGGGCTTGGTCCGTTTGTTCTTGGTGGTGGTGTAGAAATGGCCGGTGCCGGCCGTGGACTCGAGCTTGATCTTGTCACGCATGGCGCAGTGCTCCTGGGTGGGGTTCCGGGCGAACGGATTTAGATGGACTGGCCAGCGGCGCGAAGATCGGCCAGGACCACATCGATGCCCTTTTTGTCGATCAGGCGAAGCGCCGCGTTAGTCAGGCGCAGACGCACCCAGCGGTTTTCGCCCTCAACCCAGAAACGGCGCGACTGCAGATTGGGCAGGAAGCGACGTTTCGTCTTGTTGTTGGCGTGAGAGACATTGTTGCCAACCATCGGCTTCTTGCCGGTCACCTGGCATACGCGGGCCATGATTCACTCCTTCGAATTCCCTTGCCCAGAGCCGGGCAGGACCGCTGGCGTTTGCTGATGCAGAAAACGCCGATGCTGTCGTGCCGCCGCCGGGCGGGGCTGCGACTTGCGGCCATATGCATGCATATGTGTTCCCCAAGCGCAAGATTGTTTGCAAAGCCCTAGATTGTGCGCCAGATTCGGCCTCATGTCCAGCGCGAGAGCGAGTGTTTCGCGGCGCAGCGGCAGCGAGACCGGCGCAATCTTACATCCAGCCCCGCTCGGCAAACGAGACGCACTGGTTGCCGGCGACGATCAGGTGGTCGAGCACCGAGATGTCGAGCTGCCGCAGTGCGGCTCGCAGCGCGTCGGTCAGCAGTCGGTCGGCGATGCTGGGTTCGGCCACGCCGGACGGGTGATTGTGGGCCACGATGATTGCCGCCGCATTGAGCACAAGCGCCTGGCGCGCGACTTCGCGGGGGTAGACGGCGGTCTGCGAGAGCGTGCCGCGAAAGAGTTCGCGCGCTGCGATGACTCGATGCTGGCTGTCGACGAACACCCCGACGAAACACTCGGCCGGCCGGTCGCGCAGCCAGAGCAGTAGAAAGCGCCGAACCGCGTCCGGAGAGGTGAGAACGTCGCCTGCCGACAGTTCTTCGAGTTCGGCACGGCGCATCAGTTCGCGGACCGCGCGCAGCCGCTGCCAGCGTGCCAGGGGCACACCTGGTGGCGGTTCTGGCCCGAGCAGCCGGCGCAGGCTGCCGCAGGCGGCCAGTTCGCGGCGCGCCCGCCCGAGGGCCGCCGGCCCCTGCGCGCCGTCCAGGGCGATCGCGAGCAGTTGCAGCGTGCTGGGAGAGCCCGCCGAGCCGGTGTGCAGGGCGAGCGGCAGGCGCGCAGCCTGTGCTGACGGAGGGGCTATCGCCCCTGACTTACAATCTGGTCCACTCATAGAATTCCCTGCTGCATGACCGACCACTCCGAATGACAGATTCCACCGTGCACGTTGCACCCGATTCACATCTCACACTGCATTACCGCATCAGTCTGGCCGACAGCGGCGACGATGTCGTTAGCACCTTTGGGGGTCCACCGGCCACCTTGCAGATGGGCTTCGGCCAGATGGCCGAGCCGCTCGAGCGGTGCCTGCTGGGTCTGGCGCAAGACAGCTCGGCGGTTTTCGAACTCGAGCCCGACGCGGCGTACGGTGACCGCAACCCGAGCCTGCTGCAGCGGGTGTCACGAACCATGCTGCAGGCAAACGCGCAATCCGGCACCACCTGGGAGCCCGGCGACCTGGTCGAGTTCCCGAGGCCAGACGGTGGCCGCTATGCCGGGGTGCTCAAGGAGCTCGACGATCGCTCGGCGCTGTTCGATTTCAATCACCCGCTGGCGGGGCATCGCATCCGCCTGGAAGTGCGGATCATCGCGGTGCTCTGAGCGCCGCCTCGCCTGTCGTACGGAGTTCGTGTCATGGAAGCACTGCTTGCCCAACCTCGCGGCTTTTGCGCCGGCGTCGACCGTGCCATCGATATCGTCGAGCGCGCGCTCGCGCTCCATGGCGCACCCATCTATGTCCGCCACGAGATCGTGCACAACGATCATGTGGTCGCCGACCTCCGGGCCAAGGGCGCGGTCTTCGTCGACGAACTCGACCAGATCCCGAGCGGTGCCACTGTCATTTTCTCGGCACACGGTGTTGCACGCGAGGTGCGTGATGAAGCACAGGCTCGCGGCCTGAAAGTTTTCGACGCCACCTGTCCACTGGTCACCAAGGTTCATGTCGAGGTGACCCGGATGCGTCGCGAGGGCCGCGACGTGGTGATGATCGGTCATGCCGGTCATCCCGAGGTCGAGGGCACGATGGGTCAGGCTGACGGCGGCATCCACCTGGTCGAATCGCTGGCCGATGTCGCCGGTCTGCGGGTGGCTGATCCGCAGCGGGTGGCGTATGTCACCCAGACGACGCTGTCGGTCGACGACTGTCGGGTAATCATTGCGGCTTTGCGCGAGCGTTTCCCGGACGTGGCCGAGCCCAAGAAACAAGACATCTGCTACGCCACCCAGAACCGCCAGGACGCAGTGAAGTTCATGGCGCCGCAATGCGATCTGGTGCTTGTCATCGGTTCGCCCACCAGTTCCAACAGCAATCGTCTGCGCGAGGTCGCCCGCAAGATGGGCCGCGAAGCGTATCTCATCGGTTCGGCGGCAGAGCTCGATCCGGCCTGGCTCGAGGGGCGCCAACGTATCGGCATCACCGCCGGCGCATCGGCTCCCGAGGTGCTGGTGACGGCCTTGCTGGATCGCCTTCGTGAATTGGGTGTGGCCAGCGTGCGCCAGCTGCCGGGTGTTCTGGAAGACACTGCCTTCCCGTTGCCCAAGGGGCTCGCGGCGCCCGCCGCCTGAGGCCCGCGGCAGCGAGCGCTCGCTCGCAAATTTGCACCGCTTGTCCGTCTTCGCAGGCGTTCGTCGGTCAGTGATCTCCGTCCTGGGGCGCTGCCTAGACTCCGGCTCAAAGGAGTCTTGTAATGAGCGCCCGAGGATTCTCGCTTATCGAACTGATGATTGTGGTTGCGGTCGATGCGATTCTGTCCGCGGTTGCCATTCCGTCATATCGCGATTACACGATCCGCGCTCAACTGGTCGAAGCGATCAATTCGCTCGCCGATATGCGCGTGCGGATGGAACAATTCTATGCCGACAACCGGACCTATGGCGCCGCAGCCTGCGGTGTTGCGATGCCGGTGCTGGAAAAGTTCACGCTCGCCGGTGCGGTGCATCGGCGGGTTCTCACTGGTCGAACTGGTGATAGCAATGATGGTCGGCGCGATCCTGCTTCGACTGGGCATGCCCTCGTTCGGAAACTGGATCGGCAATCAACGGATGCGCACCACAGCGGAGGCGCTGCTGCACGGCCGAACGTCGCGCGCTCCGAAGCCCTTAGGCGCAACGCGCGGGTGCTGTTCGCGATGGCGGGCGCCAATGGCGGCGAGAGCGCCTGGGGGGTCTGTCAGGTGGCGCAAGGCGGGCTTGCCTGCGAGGGCGCCGTGCCGACCATTCAGGTGCGCGATGGCGGCGAGGAGTCGGTCAACGCCAGAGTGGGCGCGACGACCGATCCCAATCTGGTTCTGGCGGCTGCCGACGAGCGCCGCCTGGTGGTGGTGGTCAACGCCAGCGGTGGCGCCCGGATGTGCGACCCGCGCGCCGGCGCCGGCGATCCGCGCGCCTGCTGAGGAGTCGATCAGTGCCATTTCACCTGAAGCGGATTGCGTCCCCTGGTTTGGCTCGCCACCAGCGCGCTCGATGCGGCTGATGACCGATGCCGGTTTCCGCGCGCAAGCCGCGCAGCACGCCGCCGAGTTGCTGTCCGAAATGTGGACCGCGAATCCGGGGCAGCGGGCCAATCTGTATTCGAGCAGCGCCGCCACGCCAGTCCGCTACAACCAGTGGCTGGCGCGCATCCAGACCGGTTCCGTGGCGTTGCCCGGGATCAGCGCCAACCCGCCGCAGGTGACCGTGCTCACCCAGCAGTTTCCCTACTCGTCGGTGGGCGCCGGCAGCCAGACCGTATCGGCGGTGACGATCACGATCTTCTGGCAGTCGCCCGGGGTGACGACGGCCAATTCCTACACCACGACGGTGATCGCGATGATCGCCTCGCTGGCAGTCTTCCAGGCAGTGTCGGTGAGCGAAGCGCGCAAGCGCAGTACGAGCAGTGGCAGCGAAGGCCTGCAGGCCGGGGTGTTCGGGCTGGCATCGCTGGAGCGTGCCATTGCGAACGCCGGCTACAACCTCATGGTAGTCAGCGATCCTGGATACACGTCGCCGGTGCGGCTGGTGACGCCGGGAACGGGCTATACCTTGTCCACGACCAATCCGCCGAAGCCCGAGTTTCACATCGGCTGCAACTTCACTGTCGGCGGGACCGTCTATCGGGCAGCGCCGATCGTGGCCACCGACGGCGGCGCAGGCCTGGCTTCGGACACCCTGATCGTCTTCTCGGGCAGCAGCGCCAATGTGCCCCTGCCGGCCTCGGCCGAGACGGGTGGTTTGGCGGCAGGATCGAGCACCATCCGACATCACCTTGAGTACGCCGACGGTTGCCCTCTATGTAGCGCCGGTCGTCACCAACCTGGGCCCCAATCCGGCACTGGAGCGCTACAGCGTGGATGCCGCCGGCTGGCTGCTGGTGCAAAATCTCATCACCAACGCTGCGGCCCAGATTGTCGCGGAGAACGTCATCTCGATGCAGGTGTAGCTGGGCATCGATCTCGGCAATGACGACGTGATCGACGAGTGGATCAATCCGCCGGCGGCCGCCGCGACCTGGACCAACCCGCCCAATCCCCTGCCGCAGAATCAGATCAGCGCGCTGCCGGTGGCGGCTGCCGCGCGGTCCCTGCATCAGATCAAGGCCGCCCGCATTGGTCTGGTGGTGCGCAGCCCGCAGTTCGAGCGGCCCGACACCTCGGGCAACTGCAGCACCATCTCTTCGGGACCCTACGAGGTGCTGCCGGCGCGCACCGGTTCGCCCGGCAGTGGTTTACCAGACATGCCCTCGAGCGGCGCCTATTCGCTTGCCGGCAACGCGCTCTGTTTTCGCTACAACGCGGTGCCATCGGCGGGCTCAAGTAGCGGGCGCGGCGGCCGATAGTAGAAGAAGGTACTGAATCTGCTCCGAAGGAAACTGCCGTCATGCTGCCCGAATCCGACCACAGCGCCAGCCCCGCCGAACTGGCACGCATGCTGGCCGTGCAGGCGGAGATGCTGGCGCTCAATGCAGCCATCGAATCGGCCCGCGGCGGCGGCCATGGCGCGCAGTTGCGGGCGCTGGCCGAAGAAGCCTGGCAACTTGCCCGCCGCGGCAAGGAGACCGCTGAGCGCCATGAACGCCTGGCTCTGGCTGAATCCGCAGCCGGGCAGATTCTGGATCAAGGCCTGGCCGTTGCGCCGATCGAGCTCGAGCCTGCAGACGACCTGGAGCGGTTCACCCATCAGTCGGCAGGGCGCATGATCGCCTTGGCGGAGCGCGCCGAGCGTGCGCCCCTGATCGCTCACTGAAAACCCGATTCGCGGCCGGCTTGATCCGGCCGCGCAGGAGTGCCTGAATCAGCAAT